>NZ_JAKSYP010000240.1:0-2309 GCF_022829625.1 Methylobacterium sp. E-046
TGTCAAAAGGCGTTGGAACGGGACCCCGGATCGGCATGCAATTGGGACCCCTTCGCAAGCTAGGTGCGGTGCGGCTGAGCTGATCCGACGTCCAGCTTTCGCGGCGTAGGCGCTGGCCTCAGACGCGGTTCTTGAAGCGCCAGCTCTCATTGCCGGTCTCGACGATCTCACAGTGATGGGTGAGCCGGTCGAGCAGCGCCGTGGTCATCTTGGCGTCGCTGGCGAACACGCTCGGCCACTCGCCGAAGGCAAGATTGGTGGTCACCACGATCGAGGTGGTCTCGTAGAGCTTGCTGATCAGATGGAACAGCAACTGGCCGCCTGACTGCGCAAACGGCAGGTAGCCGAGTTCGTCCAGCACCACGAAGTCGAGCCGCATGAGATGGTCGGCGATGCGGCCCTGCCGGCCGGCACGCGCCTCGGCTTCGAGCCGGTTGACGAGGTCGACCACGTTGTAGAACCGGCCTCGCTTCCCGTCCCGGATACACGCTCGCACGATGGCGATGGCGAGGTGGGTCTTGCCGGTGCCGGTGCCGCCGACCAGCACGACGTTGCGCTGATGGGCCAGGAACTCGCCGCCAGCGAGGTCGCGCACCAGCCCCTCGTTGACCGGCGTGTCGGTGAAGGCGAACTCGGCGATGTCCTTGGCCAGGGGCAGCTTGGCGATCGTCATCTGGTAGCGGATCGAGCGCGCCTGCTTCTCGCTGATCTCGGCCTGGAGCAGGTCGCCGACGACCTGCTGCGGCTCGTGGGTGCGCTTGAGCGCAACCTTGATGATCTCGTCGTAGGCCGCTTTCATCCCGAACAGCTTCAGCTCGCCCATGGTGGCGAGGATGTCCTGACGTTCCATCATGGGGCTCTCCTCAGGCTGTCGTAGCGGGCACAATCGGCGACCGGCTCATGGCGCAGCCGCAGGCTCTCAGGCGTCAGGATGGTGACCGGGGCGGTGGGCTCGCGCTGACGGGCGAGGATGTTGAGCACGACATCGGCCGAGTGCACGCCCTCACGCAGCGCCTCGGCGCAGGCCGCCTCGACCGCGCTCAGCCCGTCGCGCAGCACGGCGGTGAGGATCTCGACCATCTGCCGGTCGCCGTCGGCAGAGCCGGCGAGCTTGCGTCGGATCCGGTCGAGGGCGGCAGGCAGAACCCAGTCCTTGAACGGCGCGCCGTTCCTGAGCGCACCAGGCTTGCGGGCGAGCACGGGGACGTAGTGCCAGGGATCGAACACCGTCTGGTTGCGACCGAAGCCGCGGGCATGCTCGCCGACGACGCGTCCGTCCTGACGGATCTCCACGCGCTCAGCATAGGCGCGCACTTCGACCGGCCGCCCGAGGGCGGAGGCCATGACCGAGTACCGGTTGTTGTCGAAGCGAACCAAGCAGGTCGAGGACACGGCCGCCGGCACGGCGTGGAAGCCGTCGAAGCGACCGGCATAGGGGACCAAGGCTGCCCGCTCGGCCTCGAAGGCCTGCCACACGGTCCGGTCGGGCTGCTCGGGATGCGGGTGGGCCTTGGCGTAGGCGATCACCCCATCGAGCAGCAGGGCGTTCAGCTCGTCGTAGCTCCGCACCCGGATGCGCGGCGTGAACAGGCGCTCGCGCACCAGCCCGACCTGGTTCTCGACCTGCCCCTTCTCCCAGCCCGAGGCCGGTGTGCAGGCCACCGGCTCGACGAGGTAGTGCGAGCACATCTGCAGGAAGCGGCGATTGTAGGCGCGCTCGCGCCCGACGAAGATCGCGTCCACGGCGGTCTTCATGTTGTCGTAGATCCCGCGCTGGCAGGTGCCGCGGAAGAAGGCGAACGCCCGGTCGTGGGCGTCGAACACCATCTCCTGGCTCTCGCGGGGGTAGGCCCGCACGAACGGCATGCGCGAGTGGCACAGCCGGACGTGGGCGACCTTGATCTCCGTGGTCGTGCCGCCGATCAGCACCGTCTCGTGGCTCCAGTCGAACTGGTAGGCCTCGCCCGGCGCGAAGGAGAGCGGCACGAATGCCTGGGCCGTGACGGCGGTGCGCTCGCGCTTCCAGCCCTTGGCATAGCGGCGCACCGCGTCGTAGCCGCCCTCGTAGCCGAGTCCACGCAAGGCCTCGTAGACGCGCATCAGCGTCAGTCGCTCGCGCCGTGCCTTGCTGGCGTTCGCCAGGAGCATCCGATCGAACTCGTCCCGCCACGATCCAAGCTTCGGGGCAGGTTGGATGGCGCGGGTGTATTGGAACGCCGTCGCCTCGGAGCGGATGACCTTGCGCACAACCTTGCGCGAAACCCTCAGCTCCCGGCAGATCTGCTTGATCGGCTTCTGCTGCACGAAGT
>NZ_JAKSYP010000045.1:0-26595 GCF_022829625.1 Methylobacterium sp. E-046
GATTTCCCACCCCTGCCGCTGATCGTACCGAGTTCTCGCCATAATGGATTGGTGCTTTGAGTATTGAGCTGCGGATAAGACGGATTTGAGGGGGACAGCGATCAGAACAGGGCGACAAGTGCCGCCCCGGCCACCATGAGTAAGCCACGCAGGATCCGCCAGACGCTGGCAGGATGTCGTTCGAAGCTAACCCAGCCAAAGTTGTCCAGCACGATCGAGGTCACCACGCCGGCTGTGACGAGGATGCCGCGGAATGGGGCGGCTCCGATCTGACGGGCCACGAGGAACTGAGCCAGGATGATGCAGCCGCCGAGGATCCCGCCGAGCCACGCCCACCACGGCATCGCCGCAGCCTGAGCCGCCGTCGGCCAAGCGAGCTTGCCTGAGAGAAGGCCGACGACGAGAATGCACGTCGCGGTGCCGGCGATCACGACGAGGCCGGCGGTCAGAGACTCGTCCAACCCCTTTGAGAGAGCACCGTTCTGCCCTGCCTGGATGGCATTGGCGACGCCAGCCAGCAGTACGAAGGCGTAGAGGTACCACATGGCTGAGATCCTATCCGGTGAGATCTCATAGGTAGGGCGAACCAGCAGGACGCTGCGCACGCTCGCCAGCGGCACGAGGTCTTGCGCCCGGGCCCCGCCTCCAGCGCCGGTCCTGACCCGGTCGTACTTGCGGCCGATGGTATCTCGTACACGGCCTCGGAGGGCTGGCTCAGGGAATCGGCTGACGGCAGCGAGAATGTCGGCGGCGGGTCTGGTCCGGACGAAGGGTCGGGCGCGTCGGCGGTGCAGCGTTCGAGCGCCGCCTGCGGGTCGACACGCCTTCGACCTTGGCCGCGAAGCTTGGCCGTGAGGGAGGAATCGCGCGAGCGCTTGATCGTGCGCAGCCGATGCGGCCGGAGCCGGTGGGCTGCCCCGGATCCGCTGCACGGCGCGCAACGCGATCGCGACGGAGGGAGAGGCTCCTCGCTGACGTCGCACGCCCTCTCCTCATCAGCGCCGCAGTGCCACCGCCCCGGCATATCGGCCTACTCTGGTCGTTCGTTTCAGGAGCGGGCGATCCGTTTGATCGCAGCGGTGATCTCGTCGCGGAGCAAGTCGTCGTCGAGCTCCGGGTCGTCGAGGTCGAGATCCGCCGCGCGAGCGGCATCCTTCAGGCGGGCAATCTCGTCGGTGACCCATTCATCAAGGCCGCGGTCTCGCCGAGCGGAGCTGTCGTGGACGTTCGCGGCGATCCAGTCCCGCATGAAGCTCGATGCCTGTTCGGCCACGGTGGTTCTCCTGTCTGGCGCTACGCATACGCGATGTAGGGGGCCGACGATCCGCGTGAGGATCAGGCGGGCCTGCGCGTCGCGATCCGCCGCCTGACGGTGGATCAGGCGGGCAGGGGCTTCGAGAGGGCCATTCCGATCGCAGGTGTCTGCGGCGTGGCGCTCGTGCGGAAAGGGCTCGACGCGGCTGGCATCCCGTCTGGCCCGGTCTTTCGGCCGGTCTGGCAGTCGGGGCGGGTGCGAGCCGTGGACGAGTTGCCCACCCCACCGCGCGTCACAGACCGGTCCGCCGCCAGCATCCCACGGGACTACGGCCCGGCCGCGAGGCTCGATGCCTCAACCTTCCAGGTCCACTCCCTGCGAGCCGGCCGCATGCTGGCCATCGACGCGGCGCGCGTGACGGTCCGGGACATCACCAGTCGCGCGGGCATGCCTCTGGCTGGATGACTTGGCCACACCCACTCGAGGTCTGCTTCCGGGCTGCCCGCAGGGACGGCTGGAAGACTGCAGGGGGCGCGAAGCCGCCGGACGAGGCTGACGCCGTGCAGGGCCTCCCTCCTGCAAGCACCCGGCTCTCGAGCCGCCCTGGTTGCATCCGAAACGACATATGGGTTGTTGCGGCAGGAATGGGGGCCAGCCATGGTCCACCCATGAGCCAGCAGGATACCGCAGCCCAGATCCTGTTCGCCGGCAAGGGCGAGATCCAGCGTCTGGCACGCGACCTCGACTGGTCCGCGACACCGCTTGGCCCCGTGGCGGGCTGGCCGCAGAGCCTCCGCTCGACGGTGCGCACGCTGCTGTCCTCCCAGTACCCGATGATCCTGACCTGGGGACCCGCGTTCACGCAGATCTACAACGACGCCTACGCCAAGCTGATCGGCGCAGGGCATCCGGCAGCGCTGGGCGGCGACATCCGCACCACGCTGGCGGCGAGTTGGGACACACTCGGTCCGATGATCGCCCGCGTCATGCGCACCGGCGAGGCGAACTGGACCCCGGCCCTGCCGCTGCTGATGGAGCGGGCGGGCTACCGGGAGGAGGCCTACTTCAGCGTCTCGCACGCGCCGGCCGAGGACGACGACGGCCGCATCGTCGGGATGCTGGCCGTCTGCAGCGAAGTCACCGCGCAGGTCGTCGGCGAGCGTCGGCTGGGCTTGCTGCGCGATCTCGCGGCCAAGGCCGGCGAGACCCGCAGCGTCGAGACGACCTGCGCCGACATTGCGGGCGCGCTCACCGACGACCGGCTCGACCTCCCCTTCTCGCTCCTCTTCCTGCGTGAGCCGGATGGCGGCCTACGGCGGGCCGCGGCGACCGGCATCGGCGCCGACCATCCCGAGGCCGCGCCGGCGGGCGCCGCGTGCTGGCCTCTCGCGCGCGCGCTCGCGGGAGAGGTCGTCTCGGTCGATGGACTGGCCGATCGTCTCTCGCTGCCGGCCGGCTTCTGGGCGGATCCGACCGACAGTGCCCTCGTCCTCCCGCTCGCCGGAGAGGCCGGCTCAGTTGCGCTCGGTGTCGTCGTGCTCGGCGCGAGCCCGAGCCGCGCACTCGACGAGGATTACCGCGGCTTCCTGCAGATCGTCGCAGGCCAGATCTCGACGGCCCTGCGCAATGCCCGCGCCCACGAGGAGGAGCGGCGCCGCGCTGAAGCGCTGGCCGAACTCGACCGCGCCAAGACCCAGTTCTTCTCCAATGTCAGCCACGAGTTCCGCACGCCGCTGACCCTGATGCTCGGCCCGCTGGAAGAGGTGCTGGCGTCCGACCGCCTCGAAGAGCGCGCCCGTGCCGAGCTGGACGTGGCCTACCGCAATGCGCTGCGCCTCCTGCGCCTCGTCAACACGCTCCTCGACTTCTCGCGCGTCGAAGCCGGTCGCGCCCAGGCCACCTTCGCTCAGGTCGACCTCGCCGCCCTGACGGCGGACCTTGCCAGCACCTTCCGCTCGGCAGTCGAGCGCGGCGGGCTGAGCCTGCGGGTCGACTGCCCAGCGCTGCCCGAGCCCGTCTTCGTCGACCGGGACATGTGGGAGAAGATCGTCCTCAACCTGCTCTCGAACGCCTTCAAGTTCACCTTCCAGGGCGGCATCGCCGTCCGGCTGGAGCCGACGCCGGGCGCTGTCCGGCTGACGGTCACCGACACGGGCGTCGGCATCCCGGCCGAGATCTTGCCGCGCATCTTCGAGCGCTTCCACCGCGTCGAGAGCAGCCGCAGCCGCTCGCACGAGGGGTCGGGCATCGGCCTCGCGCTCGTGCGCGAGCTCGCGGGCATGCATGGCGGTACCGTCGCAGTCGAGAGCCGGGTCGAGCGGGGCACCACCTTCACCGTGACGGTCCCAACCGGGCGAGAGCATCTGCCACCGGATCGGATCGCGGACGCGCCCGAGGCCCTGCGGCACGGCGGCCATGCCCGAGCCTACAGCGAGGAGGCTCTCCGGTGGCTTCCCGACGGGACCGCCGTGACGAACGTCGTCCCGCTGCGACGTGAGCTCGAATCTCGGCGCGACGCACAGGAGCGCGCGCGCATCGTGCTGGCGGACGACAACGCCGACATGCGCGCCTATGTCCACCGCCTGCTCGGGCTCGATCATGAGGTGGTCTCCGTCCCCGACGGTGGGGCGGCCCTGGCCGCTCTCCGCGAGGCGCCGACCGACCTGCTCCTGACGGACGTGATGATGCCGGTGCTGGACGGCATGGCGCTCACCCGTGCGGTGCGGGCCGACCCGGCCCTGCGCACCGTGCCGGTCATCATGCTCTCGGCCAGAGCGGGCGCTGAGGCCGGCATCGAGGGATTGGAGGCCGGCGCGGACGACTACCTCGTCAAGCCTTTCTCGGCCCGCGAACTGCAGGCGCGCGTCAGGACGAACCTCGAACTGGCGCGCCTCCGGCGAGAGACCGAGGAACAGACTGCGCAGGCCCGCAAGATGGAGGCTGTCGGCCAACTCACGAGCGGGGTGGCGCACGATTTCAACAACCTGCTGGCCGCCGTGATGGGCTCGGTCGAGCTGGCCGAACGCCGGGTCAGCGACGAGCGCGTCCTGCGCCTTCTGCACAACGCCTATCAGGCGGCCAAGCGCGGCGCGGCGCTCACCGAGCAGCTTCTCGCCTTCTCGCGGCGGCAGCGCCTGGAGGCGCGCTCGACCGACCTGAACGGTGTGCTGTCCGGGATGGCCGACCTCCTCCACCGGACGCTCGGCGGTACGGTCGCCGTCTCGACGCGCCTTGCTGCCGACCTCTGGCCCGCGATGGCCGATCCGAATCGGATCGAGCTCGCGGTACTGAACCTCGCCGTGAACGCGCGCGACGCGATGCCGAAGGGAGGCGAGCTCCGGATCGAGACCGCGAACTTCGCGGCTGCCGAGCCACGCCCGGCGGCCCTCCCGCCCGGCGCGTTCGTTCGCCTGAGCGTGACGGATACCGGGGAGGGTATGCCGCCCGAGGTCCTTGCGCGCCTGTTCGAGCCCTTCTTCACGACCAAGCCCCAGGGCCAGGGCACCGGGCTCGGCCTCGCCCAGGTCTACGGCACGGCGAAGCAACTCGGGGGCGAGGTGACGGTGGACAGCCGCGTCGGTGAGGGCACGCGCGTGGCGCTGTACCTGCCCCGGGCCGCGATGGGCGTGGCGCATCCGGACGCCACCTCCGCAACGCTGCCGGAGGCGTCGGGCGGCCTGCGCGTCCTGCTGGTGGACGACGACGGCCAGGTGCGATCCACGGCGGCGGCGATGCTGGAGGAGATGGGCCATACGGTCATCGCTGCGAGCTCCGGCGCGGAGGCGTTGCGCCTCCTTGCAGGCCAGGACACGGTCGACCTGCTCGTGGCCGATCACGCCATGCCGGGGATGACCGGGAGTGCGCTGGTGACCCGGGCTGCCGCGGACCGGCCGGCCCTGCGCGTTCTGCTGATGACCGGCTACGCGGAGGCCGCGGCCCTGCCGGACGCGGCTTTGGTCCTGCGCAAACCGTTCACCTTCGCGGACTTGGCTCAGGCGGTGCGGCACGCGCTGACGGTCGACGGCAGCCACGTCCTGCGATTCGCACGGTGTGGCGAGCCGGCGGCGAGCGTCTGATCGCCGGAGCTGGACACTGACTGGTGCAGGTGATGGGAGGCTGCCTCTGTCGCTTCACCGCAATCAACAGGGCAGGCCCTCCGCAGGGGGGCGATCGCTGACCAAGTTCCCTGCGCTGTGTGGTAGCCTGCTCCTAAATCGGCCTGTTTTCAGGATGATCACCCTGAATGCAGGTGGGGCAGTGCTTTTAAGGCAAGAATGCAGGATCTATCGCCGATCGGTAAGCGTGAATTCTGGGCGCGGGCCGATCGCAGCGCCGCCCGCAGGCGCGTGCGGTCGCTGGTTCTGAGGAGCAGCAGGCCCGCTGTCCTCATGGCGGCGGCGTGTCTCGGAGCCGCGCCGACGCTCCTTCCTCCGCAACCTGAGCTCGGAGTGGTTGCTCCGGTCGCCGCCGTTCCAGTCCCCACCCCGCGGCTGCCCGGCATGGTCGCGCTCATGTCGGCCGACGGCGCCATCGCCAATTTCGTCCAGATCTACCTGACGGCCGTGAACGCGGCGGCAGCGATCCCCCAATATGTCGGGACGCTCCAGGACACGTGGCTGAACGCCTTCTACGGCGACAAACAGCGCCTGAAGCAGTTCATCGAGCACACGGCCGACGCCAACGGCTTGCCGGGAGATTTTTTCCTGCGGCTCCTGCAGCAGGAAAGCGGGCTTGATCACCGCGTGGTTAGTCGCGCCGGGGCTCAGGGCGTGGCGCAGTTCATGCCCGCGACGGCAGCCGAGCGCGGTCTGGTGGATCCCTTCGATCCCTTCGAGGCGATACCGAAGGCGGCCGAGTTTCTGCGCGAGCAGCGGGCAGCGTTGGGCAGCCTGGGCATGGCGGCGGCCGCCTACAATGCGGGCCCGCAGCGCGTGAGGAACTGGCTCACCGGCCGCTCATCGCTGCCGCAGGAGACGAGGGCCTACGTCGCCAAGATCACGGGTCGTTCCGCCGACGACTGGCGGCAAGGTGGTGACCTGCTCGCCATCGCCGAGCCGGGGGCCCGGAACGGCTGGTGATTGCGACCGCAGGGTCGCGACCTCGCCTCCGGCAACCGGTTCACGAACGTGGCGCTGAACCGGGGGAGGGCGACGGCGCGGGCGGACGGGCGCGTTGACCGGTTTCGCGGTGAACACCCGCTCGGCTGACCGATCGTCACGCCCTTCTGCCGAGCGTGATCCGGTTTGCCGCGCGGGACGGTACGCTACCGATCCGCCGCGGCACCGATCTGGGCTCTCGGGTCGGCTGGCGCACAAGGCGCTCGAAGGGCCCGCCGTCGACGCCGAGAACGCGGGCGCCTGAGGGCCGCATCGCGCAAGCCTTGCGGAGCGACGGCGGAATTCGGACGCGCCGCACGATCGGCACGACGCGCGGCTTGCCGCACTCCGCTTTCCGGCGTCGAGCGGCCCCGGGATTGTCAGGACCGCGAGGCGTTGGAGTTCGTCTGAAGGGAGGGGATACGACATCCTTCAGAACGCGAACCGCATTCGTGCGGCGTCGAGCGTGGGACATCCGGAGTCGGACACGGTCTGGCCGGTCAGGCTGAGTTCGCCCCCGGCGACCCGCATTCTCCACCGCGACGTCCAGCAGAGCCACGGGAGCACAGGGCCAAGGCGCGGAGCAGCCTTGGCACCGCCGAGCACGCGTGGCATGACTCCGCCATGAGCGACATCGAAACGAACATCCACCCCTACACGCTGGAGGTCCTTCCTCCGAAAGAAGATGGCGGAGCCTACAATTGGGCAATCCGCAAGCACGGCAAGCTCGCCCAGCGTTCTGATCGCAGCTATCCGAGCGAAGCGAAAGCTCAAGCCGCTGGCTTGGCTACGATCGAGAAGCTGTTGAGCGGCTCGGACCGGTGACTCCGGTTTCCTGAGAGGATCGGGGCTGGCTGCCGCGCCTGAGGCGTTGGCGGCCAGCAGCGGACAGACGGGAGGGCGTCCGTTCGAGGACGTAGGGCTGAGCCGCAGGCCGGGCCGTTCCCGGAGCGCGCCAGTCAGCCACCTCGATATCCGCTTCCGTCGTCGCCCTCGATGCTCCCGTGCTGAGGCTCCTCCTGCTCCTCGCTGTCGAAGGCACCCATGTCACCGGGTTCCGACTCGCCGGGCGAGCGGGACCCCTGGGGTCGTCCGGACACCTGGCACGAACACGCCTCCGCGGCGGAGGTTCGGCCTCAGGGCCGGGATGCGGGGCACTGCGCGACAGGAGAGTCAAAGCACCTGCGACAGGAACCGGCGGGTGCGCTCGTCCTGGGCGGAGGCGAAGAACGTCGCGGGCGGCCCGTGCTCCACGATCACGCCGCGATCGGTGAAGTAGATGTGGTCGGCGACGTCGCGGGCGAAGTTCATCTCGTGGGTGACGAGCATGCAGGTCATGCCCTCCTCGGCGAGTTCCCGGATCGTGACCAGCACCTCCTTGACCGTCTCCGGATCCAGGGCGGCGGTGACCTCGTCGAACAGCATCACGTCGGGCCGCATCGCCAGCGAGCGGGCGATGGCCACGCGCTGCTGCTGCCCGCCGGAGAGTTCGCCGGGATACGCGTCCTCCTTGCCGGCCAGCCGGACTTTGGCGAGCAGGATGCGGGCCCGGGCCTCGACCTCGCGCCTGTCCTGCCCGAGGACGTGGATGGGGGCCATCATCACGTTCTGCAGCGCGGTCTTGTGCGGGAACAGGTTGTACTGCTGGAACACCATGCCGACCTTGCGGCGCAGCGCCAGCTTGTCGAGCCGGGGATCGGTGACGTCGATCCCCTCGACCTGGATCGAGCCGGCGCTCACCGGCACCAGCGCGTTGACGCAGCGGATCAGCGTCGACTTGCCCGAGCCCGAGGGGCCGATGATGCAGACGACCTCGCCCTTGCGGACGTTGAAGCTGATCCCCTTCAGGACCTCGAAGGACCCGAAGGATTTGTGCACGTCGGCGAGGCGGACGATCGGCTGATCGGGGGTCCAGCTCGGGGGCGGGGTGGCGGCCAGGGTCGCGCGCGTCATGGTCTCAGCGGGTCTCGAAGCGGCGTTCCAGGGCTGCGGTGAACCGGTCGATCGGGTAGCAGTAGAGAAAGAAGCAGAGCAGCGCGAAGCCGTAGAGCGGCGCGAACAGCTCGGGGCGGCCGCCCTCGGCCGCGTGCACCTGCGCGGTCAGCGTCAGCATCTCGGTGACGCCGACGATGGAGGCCTGCACGGTCGCCATCGCGATGAGCGCGTAGACGTTCATCCAGGGCGGCAGCATCCGCTTCGTGCACTGGGGCAGGATGATGCGCCACAGCGTCTGCCGCCGGGTGAAGGCCAGGGACTCGGCGGCCTCCCACTGGGTGTTCGGCACCGAGCGCACCGCGCCGCGCACGATCTCGGCGACGTTGGCCATGACCGGCAGGCTGAAGCCGAAGGTCGCCTTCACCCAGTCGGGCAGCGGCACGCGGATGCCGAACACCGTGACTTGGAACGGCACCAGGAACATCACGAAGAACAGCAGCACCAGCCAGGGCACGTTGCGGAAGACCTGCGTGGTGCACCACGCGAGGCGGGGGAGGATCCACCCCTCCGCCAGCATGGCCAGCCCGAGCCCGATGCCCGCCACCGTCCCGATCGCCATCGCCATCAACGAGATCGCGACGTTGAAGGCGAAGCCCGTGAGCAGGAGGGGCGCCCACTTGATCACGACCTCCAGGGGCGACAGCGCGCCGCCGCCGCCCTGCGCCCAGGCCGGGACGGCGACGAGGGCGAGGCCGGCGAGCAGCCAGAGATGGGCCGGGCGCAGGCGCACCGCCGCGCGGTCCTCCGGGAGCGCGAAGGGCAGGAGGACCGGCAGAGCGCCCGGTCGCGCCTCGCCCGGGCCGCGCGGATCCGGAACACTCATCGGCCGTATCCCGGGATCCGCAGGGCGCGCTCCCAGCGGTGCATGATCCAGACGAGCACGCCGACCAGGACCGCGTAGGTCGCCAGCAGCACGAGCATCATCTCCAGGACGTTCTGCGACTCGGACCAGATCTGCTTGACCGCGTACAGGGTCTCCGGGACCGCGATGGCGTAGGCCAGCGTCGTGGTCTTCAGGAGGTTGATCAGGTTGTTGTTCAGGGCCGGCAGGCAGACCCGCAGGGCCAGCGGCAGGACGACGTGGCGGTAGGCCTTGAAGCGGGTGTAGCCCAGGGCCTCGGCGGCCTCGATCGTGGTCCGGGGCACGGCCTCGATGCCGGAGCGGAAGATCTCGACGTTGAACGCGCCCGCGAACAGCGACAGCGAGATGATCGCCCACTGCACATTGGTCAGGATCGGCGCGCGCAGGCCGTCCGCCGAGCGGATGTCCGGAAGCAGCGTCCCGAGGCCGAAGTAGAAGAAGAAGATCTGCACCAGCGGCGGCGTGTTGCGGAACACGACCACGAAGCCGTTGACCAGCCCCCGCAGGACGCGCGACGGCCCGCTCTGCAGGAGCGCACCGACCGCGCCGATGACGAGGCTGGCCAGGATCGTGCTGATCCCGAGGAGCAGCGTCATCCGCAGGCCGGCCACGTAGCGGTCCCAGTCGTAGGGATCGTAGAAGATGGTGAAGTTGAAGCCCGTGGTCTCGTAGAGCTGCTGGAACCACGCCTGGATCGTGGCGATCATCGCGGGCGAACGCTCGGAGCCGTCGTGCAGGACCGCATCAGTTGGTCGCGTTCTTGTACTTCTCGTGCATCGCCTTCGAGTAAGCGGTCGGCTCGATGCCCCACTTCTTCTCCTCGTTGACGATGAAGCCGGTCTTCATCCAGTCCTTGGTGGCGTCCTCGACCGCGGTCTGGAGCGTGGTGTTGCCCTGCGCCACCGCCATCATCCACGGGGCGTCGAGGATGCCCTTGAGCGGCAGCGCGTAGTTGGCCTTCCAGTCGTCGTCGAGCAGCTTACCCTGCAGCATGCTCTGGTCGTAGACGTAGCCGATGCAGTTGCCCTGCTTGAGCGCGAAGAGCGGCTTCTCGGATCCGTCGAAGGCGACGATCTCGGCCCCGTAGGTCCGCGCGACGTCCTTGTTGTACCACGCCCCCGAGGTGGCGCAGACCGGCTTGCCCTTCAGCTGCGCCCAGTCGGTGATGCCCGAACTCTTGGGCAGCAGGACGTTCACGAAGTCGGAATAGTAGTTCGGGTCGATCGCCTGCACGACGCGGCGGCGCTCCGGCTTGTCCGAGAGGGTGGCAATCAGCAGATCGACCTTGCCCTGCTGCAGGAACTCGATCCGGTTGGCCGAGACGACCGGCACGAGCTCGAGCTTCACGCCCAGCCGTTTGGCGAGGTCGGCGGCGAGGTCGGGCTCGAGGCCGATGATCGCACCGCTCGGGTCGCGGAAGCCGAACGGCTTGTAATCCGCCTTCACGCCGACGATCAGCGTCCCGCGCGTCTTGATCGCGTCGACGCCGTCGGCGGCCGCGGCCCGGCCGGGCAGCGCGACGGACGAGAGCGCCGCGAGCGCGGCCATCGCACCGGTGGACAGAAGGGTGCGGATCGTGAGGCGCATCGGATCTTTCCTGCTCGGGTCGACGGATCTTGGCATGGTTTCAGGCAATCCACGAGCCATCAGCCGGCGCATCAACTGAAACGTCCCAGGGCGAAGGGTCTGAGATCGACCGTGCCGCCGGTCCCGGCCAGTTCCGCCGCGACGGCCTCGCCGATGCCGGCCGAGTGCTTGAAGCCGTGCCCCGAGCAGGCGGAGACGACCAAGACCCGCTCCATCGCGGGATGCCGGTCGATGATGAAGCCGCGGTCGGGGGTCACCGTGTAGACGCAGGCGGCGGCCTGGACGACCTCCGGGGTCACGCCGGCCAGCCGCTCGGCGACGCGCAGCCGGTACATGTCGGCGGATTCGGAGGGGTCGACGCGACGCTCGACCCCGTCGGCCGTGGTGGTGGTGCTGTACTGTTCGGTCGCGACCTTGATGGAGCCGTCCAGTGGCGGGAAACCGTAGAGGTATTCCGTGTCGCTCGTCCCGTACATCCAGATGAAGACCGGCGAATGCGGACCGTAAGCGGTGTCATCCGCCAGCGCGTACCAGTGCAGGAGTTGGCGCCGGACGGTCAGCAGCCGGTCGAACGGGCGCCCGAGCAGCGGGGCCGTCCAGGAGCCCGCGGCCACGACGGCGCGGTCGGCCAGGATGGTCCCCTCCGCGGTGTCGATACGGACGCCGCTCCCGTCCTGCTGCAGCCCGACCACCGCGCAGTTCGTGCGGATCTCGGCGCCCGCGGCCCCCGCCCGGTGGAGCTGCGCCGCGAGGCAGCGCTCCGGGAACACGTAGCCCCCGCCCGGCTCGTAATAGGCCTTCTCGTCGCCCGCGAGGTTGAGGAATTGCGGGAACCGGCGGGCCACCGCCGCACCGTCGAGCACCTCGTGGACGATGCCGGCGCCCTCCGCGGCGCTGATGGAGCGTCCGACGAAGTCCGGCTTGCCGTGATGCGAGGAGACCCCGTGGCCCGGCGCCATGACGAGGGCCCCGCAGGCGTTCAGCAGGGTCTCGCCCGTCTCGGCCTCCAGCTCGCGCCAGATGCGGTGCGAGGCGGTGACGAAGGGGACGTAGTCGGCGCCCTCACCGACCGCCTGCCGGGTGATCCGCGTCTCGCCGTGGCTGGATCCGCGCGCGTGGGGCGGCGCGAAGCGGTCGAGGCCGATGACCGCGGCGCCGCGCTTCGCCAGCTGGTAGAGCGCGGCGCTGCCCATCGCGCCGAGTCCCAGGACGGCGACATCGTAGCGGCGGTTCACGGGCGGCGCGCCGCCGCGTCGCGGGACGGGGGCAGATCGGCAGGTCGAGGCATCCGGAGGCGGTCTCGTGCGGCACGGGAAGACGGCACCCAGTATGATGGATGCCGCGCATCGCATTTGACTGCCGGAGACGGTTTCTTGCACGGTTGAGCCGTCGGGCAGCGGGGCGCGGGCGGAATGGATGCGAAGACCGGGGACCATCCGCAGGAGATCGGGTTCATCCTCGTGCCCGGCTTCGCGCTGATGTCCTTCGCCTCGGCCTGCGAGCCGTTCCGCGCGGCCAACGATCTCGCCGGGCGGCCACTCTACCGGCTGCGCTACTTCGGCGAGGCAGAGGGCCGGGTGGCCGCCTCATCGGGAGCGGAGGTCCCCACCGAGGCGCTGCCCCGCCTGCGCGGCCCTCTCCACACCCTCTTCGTCTGCGCGGGCGGCGAGCCGACCGGGTGGGACAGGCCCGAGATCCGCGCGACCCTGCGGCGCATGGCCCGCCTCGGCGTCCGCATCGGCGGCATCTCGGGCGGCCCGTATCTCATGGCCGCGGCGGGCTTGCTGGCCGGGCGCGCGTTCACGCTCCATTGGGAATATGCCGGCGCCACGGTCGAGACCTTCCCGGACGCGCGCCTGAACCGGGCGCGCTACGTCGCCGACGGCGATCGCCTGACCTGCGGCGGCGGCGTCGCCCCCTTGGAGATGGCCCACGCCCTGATCGCCGAGCGCATGGGTGAGGCTTTCGCGCGCCGCGTCTCCGACTGGTTCCTCCACACCGCCATCGGTGCCGCCGACGACCCGCAGCGGGCCTCCGCGGCCGAGCGGTACGGGATCCACCATCCGGCCCTACTGACGGTGTTGGAGACGATGGAGAAGACGGTGGAGGCGCCGCTCGGCCGCCTGGCCATGGCGCGCCTCGCCGCGATCAGCCCGCGCCACCTCGACCGGCTGTTCCTCAAGAAGCTCGGGCTGAGCTTCTCGGCCCAGTACAGGGCCATCCGCCTCGCCCATGGACGGCGCCTGCTGCGTCAGAGCCCGCTCAGGATCGGTGAGATCGCGACCGCCTGCGGCTTCGCGAGCGCCGCCCATTTCGCGCGCTGCTACCGGTCCCGGTTCGGCTGCAGCCCATCCGCGGAGCGTTGAAACACACGCCAACGATCCCCTCGGGCTTCATCGCGGGGCGGTTCGGCGTCGGGTGCCGGCCACCGATTGGCGCCGCACCACGACGGTTAGAGCGCAGGCGATCGCATCGGTTCTGCTTCGATCGGCCGCTCGCGGGGAGCCGAAGATGGTCCTCACTTGCCGATCGCTGACGCCTGACCGGCGATCGGTGCGAGCATCCCGGCAGGATGGCCGCCGGGATGCGGCGTCGGGATGATGCCCGCGCGACCGCTGCCATCGACAGGCGGCTTCGGTTTGTCGGAGGCCCCGGCAAGTCACGGCCGAGGGGTTTCATTCGATCGCGATTGTATTCGCGCCAAAAGTGCGTCGTATATTTCGGTCTGATCGAATCGTGAAGTATTCGATAGTCGACTCATCGGCAAAAGGGAGGCGGGCAATGTGCATTCGCATCTCACACCTTCTCATCGGTGTCCCTGCGTTATATTCGTGCGTCGCAATTTCATATGCGGAGGATCTGCCGCGATCGGGAGATTATAAGATCATATATACGGGCGTGAATATGGCGCCGAGTAAACCAATGCCGATCGGCGAGAACCGCGTGGTTGCGATGAGCAATATCACGATGACTGCGGTCAATACTGAGGGCAGTGGTTTTCTGAACAACTTGGCGGGTCGCTGTGTCGGACTGGCGACCTTGGACAACGACGCCAAGACGGTGGAGAGTCACGGCCGGTGCGTCTACGCTGACGCGAGCGGCGACCAGATCTTCGAGAAGTACGATTACCCAGTGCAGGCGCAGGGTACGGGCTTGCGCGGTACGGCCGAATGGACCGGCGGTACTGGAAAATTCGCCGGCCTCTCGGGCGCTATCGAGCTGACTAATACGCGTCTAAGCCCGATGACGGACGGAATTGCGCAGGTATCTGGCACTAAGACTGGCCGATACTCATTCAATGGCACGACGTCGTCGCTGAAATGATTAAATAGCCGGAGTTAAATCTCCGGCTCCTTGTGAGGCATCTGCCGCGTGTGCTTCTCGTCGGAAGGAGAGGCCTTGGTGGGCCCCAGCCGGACTCGAACCTCCAACCGGACCGCCAGGGGCGGTCGACTCTGACCAGGGCGCTGCAGGCGCCGACGCTCGCATGGCCGGGTGCCGCCTCGCAGGTGCAGCATGTAGGCCCGGTGCTCGCTCCCGCCTTCGCAAGGGTCGACAAATGACGGTTCGCGGCCTCGCAATTTCCATTGCAAGCAAGTGTGGTCGGTGCCTAGAATGACCGCGGATCGCCAAGAACTCAGGTCAATTGAGACTGTCTCCGATCCGCGATAGGGAGGTGGTTATGCTTGCATTCGCATGCCTCTTCATAGTGCTCGCCGTGCTCGGGTCGCTCGTGGGCGCAGGCACCGTCGGGACCTCAATCGGCGCCCATCACCTGACAAGCTACGGCTGGGCGTTGTGCATCAACGCGGCAGCTATCAGCGCCCTGTTGGTGTTCAATTTCTATGATCGGCATAGATCGCGGCCTCACTGATCCGCCACTTCTGTCGACGGTCGAGCGCGGCCCCGGGCCTGCTGGAGGATGCCGGCTTGGCCGCTTCACGTGCATGTGACGCGACAGCTGATCGCTTTGGACTACGGTCTACGCGTTCTCCCCTCCAAGGCAGAACAACCTTCAGCCCGCTCGGCACTCCGCCGCAGCGGGCTTTCTTGTGCAAGCGAAAGCCGTGCGCATCTCGGCAGGATGGCCGCCGGGCCGGCGGTTTCGAGCTTTGGCGGGCCGCGGCTCGCGACCTCGCCGCCAGCAGCGGAGCTGCCCGTCATGTTGTAGCCAGCCCGGCCCCGCCGGCCGATCTGATCACCGGCTGAAGGGGTTCGGTGCCGCTCCTGACCGCGCAGGGCTCGGGACGCGACGGGACCCGAGAGGTCGCATGGAGGAGGGCCTTTCGCGGTGAGGCTCCATGGTCGGCGGACAGGCGACCCCGGAACGGGATCTGGCAGCGTCCACGCGTCAGGTGGAGCGTTCCCCGAAGGCTGGGCGGCTCGGCTTGACCCTCGTCGCGCCCTACATGACCACGATGAGAGATTTTCGAACGATCGGGACCCTGTGTGAGCTGGGGATCATCTCCGAAGACGAGGTGGGCGTGGCTGTCGAAGCCTTCCTGTCCGGCACGGTGGAAAGCGTGTTCCTCTTCCGGGCGGGCCTTCGTTTGAACCTCGTCAAAGCGGTCCGCAGTCACCCCGGCGCTCAGGAATTCGTCGGTCGTTCAAACGTCGGGATCGGACTGAAGCGCCCCTTCGTCCGCGCCGCCATCCTCCAGGCGCGACCCATGCCGCTGTGATGCTGGGCATCGATGGATCGTGCGCGCACATGGGCCGCCGCGCCTGTCAGCCGCGTGTCGATCGGCCTTTGGTCGGCGTTCGAGCCGCAGCAGGAATTCACTGCGCACCTTCCTCCACCAGCTCCGGAGCCTTGCCCCCCAGCGTGCCCTGATCGGTCCCGCGCCCAGGACTGCGATCCAGCGGGAGCGTCGGGGTGGCGAGAAGCTTCCTCTGACAGAAGCGTTAAGCCGCAGCCACAAGCAGCTGGCGGCGGACAAGAGGGATTCGCCGCCGTCAGCCCGAAGCCATTGCAGTCGTTGAGCTTTCGGCTGCCCCGGTTCCAAGCTTCGGAGCCGCGTTTCAGGGCACCCGTCGAAGCTCGGGGCTGGACGGCCCGGTCCGACCCCGTGTGCCTTGCCGGTCAGGCACGCGCCTGAAACCGGATCGGCGCACGGTCGATAAGCCGGCCTTCGGCTTTGCGCCCCATCCGGTCATTCACGGCGTTGCCGGCGGATCCTCGAAGCGAACTCCCGGGCGGCACACCCTCGTCAGCGCAGGACGGCGGCGCGATGCAGATCTTCCCGCAGTCCCGACCCGTCGAAGCCCGACGACAGTTCGGACTTGAGGGCTTCGTAGAATAGGGATGCCGCGGGCGTCAGTGACGTATTGCGGCGACGCACCAGACTGATCGTGCGGTAGATCGCGGGCTCGGTCAGCAGGATCTCAACGAGGTTGTCGCGCGCAGACGCGCTTCTGAGTGCCGCCGGGAGAATCGCGGCGCCAATGCCCGCCGACACCAGTGCCAGAGCGGTGGGCGTGCTCTCGACCACGAACCGGCCGCGTGGCGGCAAGTCCACGGCTGCCAGTTGAGCCTCGACGCGTGCCCGGTTGCCGCTGGCGCCGCCGAGGGTCACGAGATCCGTACCGGATAGATCGGTCCACCGGAGCGCACGCCGTCCGGCCAGGGGATGGCTGCGGTGGCAGATCAGCACGAACGGATCCCGCACCAGCCGATCCTCGACCAGATCGGCATCGGCCTCCTGCTGGATGTGGATCCCGAAATCCGCCTCACCCTTGCGCACGGCTTCGGTGACCAGCGCGCCGGAGCGTTCGAGGATTTGCACCCGGTTCTGCGGGTGATCGCGCGCGTAGGTCTGCAGAACCGCCGGCATCCGACGGAAGGCGATGGATTGGACGGTCGCGACCGTGACGTCGCCGATGCCCAGCCGGGAGGTCGTGCGCAGGCGTTCGACGTCGTGGGTGAAATCGGCGATCAGCCGCGTGGCCAGAGGCAAGAATTCGCAGCCCACGGCACTGAGGCGCACGGTCCGCGTGGTGCGGTCGAGCAGCACCGCGCCGAGGAAACCCTCAAGCTTCTGGATCCGCCGGGTGAGTGCGGTCTGAGTCAGCCCGAGGCTCTCGGAGGCCCGGCGATAGCTGCCAAGCTCAGCGATGAGAACGAAGGCCTGAACGCCGTCGACGGGGAGTTTCATGCCGGAAAGTCATGAATTAGTGCGATCAATTCATTTTACTCGAAGACGTCGTCGCGGGACAAGGCGAACGGGGCGACGCCTGCCCAACACAATGCGACTCCGGCTGAAAACGGGGCGATGCGGAGGAAACGATGACTGCGCATGCCGCTGCCGGGTCGCCGGTCGCGACCTCGACCCGTTCGATGCCGGCGCCGAAATCCTTCTGGACACGGACCATGGAAACGCGGGTCGGCATCATCCCGCTGCCCGTCTATGTCCTCTTGCTGGCCCTCATCGCTGCCTTCGCCATCAGGGGTAAGATCTCGGGCGAGGTGACGGTGATGATCGCCGTCCTGGTCGCGGGCGGCTTCACCTGCGCCGAGATCGGCCGGCGGATCCCGGTGCTGCGGGCGATCGGCGGGTCGTCGCTGGTGACGATCTTCCTGCCCTCGTTCCTCGTCGCCCATCAGCTCTTGCCGGCGCCGCTCGTGCAGTCGGTGACGACCTTCACGAAGGCGACGAACTTCATCTACCTGTTCATCACCGCCGTGGTGGTCGGCTCGATCCTGAGCATGGACCGGCGGGTGCTGATCCAGGGCTTCGCCAAGATCTTCGTGCCTCTGGCGCTGGGTTCCCTGACCGGCCTCCTCGTGGGCGGAAGCGTCGGCTGGCTCGTCGGCATCGGCTTCTGGCGGTCGATCCTCTACGTCGTGGTGCCGGTGATGGCTGGGGGCGTCGGCGAAGGCGCAATCCCACTCTCGGTCGGCTATGCGGAGGCGCTCGGCGTGGATCACGGCGGGATGCTGGGACAGATCCTGCCGCTGGTCTTCTTCGGCAACCTCGTCGCCATCATCTGCTGCGGCGCTCTCAACACCCTGGGGAAGCGCCGCCCGGACCTCACCGGCAACGGCCGGCTCCAACCCTCCGCCGAGGGAGACACGGAGGCCGACCACGGCGCGGTTCACCGCAACACCTCCGGGATCGACGTGGCGACCGTCGCGGCCGGCGGTATCACGGGCATCGCCATCTACGTCTTCGGCACGCTGATCCATGCGTGGGTCGGGCTGCCCGCGCCGGTGG
Source organism: Methylobacterium sp. E-046 (assembly GCF_022829625.1). Classification (NCBI taxonomy): domain Bacteria; kingdom Pseudomonadati; phylum Pseudomonadota; class Alphaproteobacteria; order Hyphomicrobiales; family Methylobacteriaceae; genus Methylobacterium; species Methylobacterium sp. E-046. Next base: position 18,010 of record NZ_JAKSYP010000045.1, read on the forward strand.
CGATGCTGTTCCTCGTCGTCCTCGCGAAGCTGCTGCGGGCGGTGCCGGCCTCCCTGGAAGAAGGCGCCCGCGTGGTGTTCCGCTTCTTCGTGGTGGCGGTGACCTACCCACTTCTGTTCAGCACCGCGGTGGCGCTGACTCCCTGGCACGAGCTGGTCGAGGCGTTCCACCCGGCCAACCTCGTCACCATCGTGGCGACCGTGCTCGCGCTGACCGGCACCGGCTACGCCGTCGGGCGCTGGCTCGCCATGTACCCGATCGAGACCGCGATCGTGAACGCCTGCCACAGCGGCCTCGGCGGCACGGGCGACGTGATGATCCTGACCGCCGCCGAGCGGATGGAGCTCATGCCCTTCGCGCAGGTCGCGACGCGGATCGGAGGGGCGCTCACCGTCACCGCAGCGATCCTCGCGATGGTCCATTTCAAGATCGTCTGATGGAGGCGCGCCGTGCTGATGCGCTCGAAGCTGTTCGTTCCGGCGTCCCGTCCCGAGCTGTTCGCGAAGGCTGCCGCAGGCCCCGCCGACGCCCTCTCCTTCGACCTCGAGGACGCGGTGCCGGAAGCCCGCAAGGACGAGGCGCGGGAAACCCTCGCTGCCTACCTGCGGGAAGCGCACGTCGATCCGCGCAAAGTCGTGGTGGTTCGCGTCAACGGCCCGGGCACGGTGCACTTCGTCTCTGATCTGGAGGCGGTGGCCCTTCCGCGCACGGACCTCATCAACCTGCCGATGGTCGAGGACGCTTCCGCCGTCAAAGATGCGGCCACCCGCCTCAACAGCCTGGATCCGGCGGGTCGCATCCGCCTCCTCGTCAACATCGAGACACCGAGAAGCCTCCGCCGAGCGGCGGACCTCGCCTGCGCGCATCCCCGCGTCGCCGGCCTGCAGATCGGGTACGCTGATCTGTTGGAGCCCTGCGGCATCGACCGGCACGACGAAGCCGCCCTCGCCCAGATCCGCGTCGCCGTCCGGCTCGCCGCCGCCGAGGCCGGCCTGCCCGCCTATGACGGGGCCTTCGCGGCGGTGAGGGACCCGGGGGCCTTCCGCGCCGAGTGCGAGGCCGCCCGGCGGCACGGATTTGCGGGCAAGACCTGCATCCACCCTTCCCAAGTCGACATCGCCAACCCCGCCTTCCTGCCCAGCCCGGACGAGGTGGCGTGGTCGCGCCGCATCCTCGCGGCCGCCGCCGAGGCCGAGGCGCGCGGGCTCGGCGCGATTCTCGTGGACGGGCGAATGATCGACTCGCCCTTCCTGGCCCGCGCCCGCGCCGTCGTGGCGCTGTCCGATCTCCACACCGCGACGGAAGTCCCATGACGATGCGCGAACTGCACCGGCGCGACTACCGACCCGAGGCCCGGGGCATCCTCGACGGCGTGCGCATCCTCGACCTCTCCCGCCTCTTCGCCGGCAACGTGCTGACGCAGATGCTCGGTGATTTCGGCGCCGAGGTGATCAAGGTGGAACCCCCAGAGGGCGACACCCTGCGCGCCTGGAAGACCGAGGGTGTCGAGACCCACTGGAAGATCTACGCGCGCAACAAGAAGAGCCTCTGCCTGTCGCTGCGCGATCCCCGCGCGGTCGACGTCATCCGCGCCCTTGTCCCCTCCTGCCGGATGCTGGTGGAGAGCTTCCGGCCGGGGGTTCTGGAAGCCATGGGCCTGTCGCCCGAGGTCCTGCACGCCCTCAACCCTGGGCTCACGATCATCCGCATCTCCGGCTGGGGGCAGGACGGGCCCTACGCCCAGCGGCCCGGCTTCGGCACGGTGATCGAGGGCTTCTCGGGCTTTGCCGCCATGAACGGCTTCTCCGATCGCGAGCCCGTGCTGCCGCCGATGTACCTCGCGGACGGCGTCGCCGGGCTCACCGGCGCCTCCGCCGCGATGATCGCTCTGCGCGAGGTTGAGGTGAATGGCGGCCTGGGGCAGGTGATCGACCTGCCGCTCTTGGATCCGCTCTTCGCGATCCTCAGCCCGCAGGCAGCCAATTACCGGCTCACCGGCAAGGGCAAGCCGCGGACCGGCTCGCGCTCGACGAACTCGGCGCCGCGCAACGCCTACCGTTGCAGCGACGGGCTCTATGTCGGCCTGTCGGGCTCGATCCAGAAGATGGCCGAGCGCCTATTCCGGGCGATCGGCCGTCCGGACCTCGTGGACGACCCGCGCTTCCGCACCAACGCCGACAGGCTGCGCCATGTGGACGAGCTCGATGCGATCATCGGCGCGTTCATCGCGGAGCGGACGCAGGACGAGAACGTCGCTTACTTCGAGGCGGCCGAGGTGACCATCGGGCCGATCAACGACGCGCCCAAGCTCGTCGCCGATCCGCACGTGGTCGCGCGCGAGCTCATCGCCGACTACCCCGACCCCGACATGGAGCTCATCCCCATGCACGCCGTCGTGCCGCGCCTGCACGACCGGCCGGGTTCAATCCGCACCCCCGCGCCCACCCTCGGCCAGCACAACAGGGAGCTGCTGGGACAGATCGGCATCGCGGGCGAGGCTTTTGACGAGCTGGTTGCCGCAGGCGTGGTCCGCGGCCGCAGCGCCCGCTGACACCGATGACAGGGAGGATGGGAATGCCCACGCTGACACGCCGCGGCTTCGTCGCGGCTGCCATGGCCGGTATGGCTGCGGCCGACCGGGCGCGCGCCGCCGACGGATCGGTGCCGAACTCTGCCGGGACCGAGCGGCCGGGCCATCGCGCGCCGGCCAATGCCTGCGATTGCCACTTCCATATCATCGACGCGCGCTTCCCACCGCCGGACTCGCCCAAGCCCCCGGGCATGACTTTCGACGATTATCGCCTGCTCCAGGCTCGCCTCGGCACGACCCGCGCCGTGCCGGTTCAGCCGAAGAACCACGGCACCGATCCGACCTGCCTCCTCGACGCCCTCGCACGCTTGGGCGGGAACGGGCGCGGCATCGCCGTCCTGCATCCCGACGTCACCGACGTCGAGCTGAAGCGCCTCGATGCCGGCTCCGTACGCGGCCTCCGCTTCAGCGTCTGGAATCCCAACGACACGGTGGCTCCCATCGCCACCATCGAGCCCCTGGCCAAGCGCATCGCCGATCTCGGCTGGCACGTGCAGCTGCATATGTCCGGTGACCAGATCCGGGAGAATGAGGCCCTGCTGAACCGGCTGCCCTGCCCCATCGTGTTCGACCATATGGGCCGCCTCGACCCCGCCAAGGGCCCGGACGGCCCTGCCTTCGCGACCATCGCCGGCCTGGTCGAGAAGGGCCGGGCCTGGGTGAAGCTCGCCGGCGCCTACCTCAACACCGAGGCCGGCCCGCCCGGCTACCCGGACGCGACACGCACCGCCCAGGCCTTCGTACGCCTCGCCCCCGAGCGCCTCGTCTGGGGCAGCGACTGGCCGCACGTCACCGAGAAGCACAAGCCCGACGACGCGGTGCTGTTCGACCTGCTCTCCGACTGGGCCGGCAGCGAGGCTGCCCGCGACAGGATTCTCGTCGACAACCCGGCGAAGCTCTACGGCTTCGCCTGACGGGAGAGCGGTCAATGCGGATCCCAGCCGATCTCTCCCGCCGTCAGGTCGCCGCGTGGTTAGCCGCCGGCGCAGCCCTTGCCGCCGCACCGGCAAGGGCCGCCTCCGGTGAGGAGCCTCCCCTTGCCGACCGGCTCGCAGCCTACGCCCATGGCCTGCGGTTCGAGGATCTCGACCCGGCCACGGTCGAGACCGTGAAGGTCCATCTCATCGACGCGCTGGGATGTGGGCTCGCCGCCCTCGAGGCCGGGCCCGTGCGGATCTGCCGGGCGATCGCGCTCAGCGACGGGGCGGGTGCCGCGACGGTTCTCGGCACGGACCGGCGGAGCAGCCCGGAACTCGCGGCCTTCGCCAACGGCGTCGCCATCCGCTACGAGGATTTCAACGACGTCTATGTCGGCCGTGAGCCCGGTCACCCCAGCGACACCATCGCAGCCTGCCTCGCCGTCGCCGAGGCGGAGGGGGCCACCGGCCGCGACCTCATCGCTTCGATCGCCCTCGCCTACGAGGTCGATTGCCGCCTGCTCGATGCCGCGGAGGTGACGGGACGTGGCTGGGATCATCCGGTCTACAGCCTGCCCGCCTCGGCGCTGGCGGCGGGCCGGCTGATGCGGCTCTCGCCGGAGGCCCTGACCCAGGCCGTCAACCTCGCGATCAACGGCCATATCGCGATGAACCAGACCCGCGTTCAGACGCTCTCGGACTGGAAGGGCGTGGCCGATGCCGAGGCGACCCGCGCAGGCGTCTTCGCCGCGCGCCTCGCCCGTGCCGGCCTCACGGGCCCGGCGCCGATCTTCGAAGGGCGTGCCGGGTTCTTCAAACAGATCTCGGGCCCGTTCGCCGTCGATGTCGCGGATTTCGGTGGGGAGGGGCGCCCCTTCCGGATCGCGCGATGCGGGATCAAGCCGTACCCGGCGCAGGTCTACTGCCTGACCGCGATCCCGGCGGCCCTCGCCATCGCCGCCGGTGCCGGTGGCGTCGACGCCATTCGAAGCATGCGCATCGACACGACGCGTCTCGGCTACGTCACCGCCGGCCGAGACCGCGAGAAGTGGCGCCCGACGACGAAGGACACCGCCGACCACAGCCTGCCTTACATCGCGGCGCGGGCAATGCTCGACGGAGCCATCACCAACGACAGCTACTCCCCCGCCAAGCTGCTCGATCCGTCCCTGCTCGCCCTCATCGACAAGATCACCGTCGCCGAGGATCCTGCGCTCACGGCGATGCAGCCGGAAGCGGTGCCGAACCGGCTGACCGCGACGCTGAGGGATGGGCGCGAGATCGTGAGGCAGGTCGATGACGTGCCGGGATTCGTGGCGCGGCCGATGACCCGGGACGACGTCGAGCGCAAGTTCCGCATGAATGCTGGCGAGCGTCTCGATGCGCTCAAGGTGCGTCGCGTCCTCGACGCCTTCTGGACGATCGATGAACGACCCGGCCTGGCGGGCCTGCTCGCGTCCCTGTCCTGAGCATCCCGACGATGCGCGGCCACTCCGGCAGGCACCGCCGTCGCGCCCGCGCACGACCTATCGCAGACGGTGTGACCGCTCGTGCCCCGGCCCAGACGGAGGGCTCAGGAGATCGATTGACGGCGAGGATGTCGGCGGCGGGTTCGGTCCCGACGAAGGGTCTGGCACGCCGGTTGTGCTCGGCGACGTAGCGTCCGATCGCGGCCTGCAGGTCGACGGCACCCGTGAAGGAGAGCAGGCCGAACTCTGCGGTGACGGCCTGCAGGTCGAGGGTATGCCGAGCGCAGAACCCGGAGGTCCGGATGCGTTCAGGCTACGAACTGCTGCGCCGAGCCACTCGCGTGCTGCTCAGATCGGATGAGGGCCGTCATCAGCTTCATCGCGGTTGCTGCGGCATCGGCCAAATCCGTGTCGTGTTCAACGCGGTCAAGCAAAGCCTCGGAATCCGCGGCTGGCACCAAGTGGCTCATCGACCAATCGCCGAAGGCTGACTCTAGGACGGGTCCACACTCAACCACCTCGACGTTGCTGTGGCGCAGATCACAGCAGATGCGGTCGAAGGCCGCTTCCACAGCGAACGTCGGACCCTCCAGCGCTTGCACGAAGAACAGACCTGTGAACATCAGCGCGCCCGTCACGCCCGCTTGTCCGTTCTGATGCCGCGAGACGGTCAGGATCCGATCGATGTGCCGCTGCACTTCCTCGGCCGTTCCAGCGATCGCACAGCGGCTCCGGTAGACCAGCCGAAACAGGTCGGGGGTATCCAGCGGATTCATGCAGCCTCGCGCGCATCCACGAACGACAGGAACTCAGCCAGCGGCAGGGGCCGGCTCACGTGGTAACCCTGCACCTGATCGCAGCCTTCCGCCGTCGTAAACGCGAACTGCTCCGCCGTCTCGACGCCCTCGACCGTGATCGCCATGCCGAGGCACGTCCCCATGGTGATGATGGCCCGGACGATGGCAGCGCTCTCCGCGTCGCCCGGAAGCTGACGCACGAAGGACTGGTCGACCTTGATCTTGTCGAATGGGAAGCGGCGAAGGTAGCTGAGCGAGGAGTAGCCCGTCCCGAAATCGTCCATTGAGATGCTCACGCCTGCCGCGCGCAGTCGCGTCAGGGTGGCAAGCGTTCGCTCCTCGTCGGCCAGCAACACGCCCTCGGTGATCTCCAGCTCCAGTCTGTCCGCGGCGAGGCCGGATGTGGTGAGAGCTGCTTTCACCGTGTCGGCGAGGCGTAGGTCTCGGAACTGCGCCGGCGAGAGATTGACGGCAACTCGGATGTGCGCGGGCCAGCGGGCGGCCTGGGTGCAGGCCGTGCGCAGGACCCATTGTCCCAGCGGCCCGATCAGCCCGGTCTCCTCGGCCAGCGGGATGAAGTCGGCGGGCGAAACGAGGCCGCGCTCCGGATGCCGCCAGCGCACCAGGGCTTCCGCTGCGGTGATCCGGCCGGTCCGCGCATCGACGAGGGGCTGATAGTGCAGCTCGAATTCCTGCACCGCGATGGCGCGCCGCAGGTCAGCCTCAAGATTGCGCCGGGCCCGGACGCGAGCATCCAGCGCGGGATCGAAGCGGCGGAACGTGCCCTTGCCGTCGGCCTTGGCCTTGTAGAGCGCCAAGTCGGCGTTGCGCAGGAGTTGGCTGGGCTCCAAGCCGTCTGTCGGCGCGAGGGCGGCGCCAACCGAGGCGCCAATATTGACGAGCTGGCCCTCGATCAGGAACGGGCGGCCGATCAACTCGACGATGCGAGTGGCAAGGGCGTGGACCGCCTCTGGACCGGCCACGGCTTTCTGCAGGACCGCGAACTCGTCCCCGCCCAGACGTGCAACCACGTCGTGCGCGCCGAGCGCTGCCTTGAGCCGCCGGGCCGTCTTGCGGAGCAGCGCGTCACCCAGGCCGTGACCCAGCGTGTCGTTGACCAGCTTGAACCGGTCGAGATCGAGAACGAGGACGGCGAAGGTTTGATCCTGCTTCCGGCAGGACGCGGCGTGGCACGCCAGCAGGTCGTGGAAATGAGCCCGGTTGGGCAGGCCTGTCAGCGGGTCCGAATAAGCCAGGGCGCGCATCTTCGACTCCGTCTGCAGGCGCTCCCGCTGGTCACGTACGGCCAGCACAGTCTGGAGCCCGCTGCCGAGCGGAACTTCGCTGCGCAGCACGCGCACCGGTACGCGTTGCCCATCCGGGCCGATCAGCTCCGCCTCGCGCTCCTCGCGCTCAGGCAGCGTCGTCAGGCTCAAGCCCGGCAGGAGGTCCGAGAGGCGACGGCCGCTCAGTGCACCCGCCCCGACGCCCGACAGGTGCTCCAGGCTCCGATTGGCGGTCTTGATCACGTCGTCGCGGCAGACGGCGAGTCCCTCCACGGCGAGGTTCGCTAACTCGCGCAGGCGTTCCTGGTCCCGGCGCGCTTGAGCCCGGGCATTCAGGGTGAGGCGCAGTCCAACCACGGCCAGCGCCAGGAGGCCGAAGGACACGCCCGCCACGACCGGTGCGATGACGTCCGGCGCAAGAGCGTGGGGCGGCAGCGAACGCTCGGGATCAAAGGTCAGCGTCATGGCCGCCATGCCGCAAAAATGCAGGACGGCGATGGCGCCAACCAACAGCGGCGCCCCAATACGTCGAAGATCGCGGCGGCGCTCGCCCGTTACGACAATGGCCACGCCGAACATGAGCAGGCTCGTCGGTATGGACACGGCCAGCAGGGACCTGTCCCAGCCGACGGTACCGGCGACGAGGTAGGAAGCCGCGCCGATGTAGTGCAGCGCCGTGATGCTGCTGCCCAGGAGAAAACCGATGACGAAGCGATGGGTCCGCTTGCGCTGGCCGATCGCGAGGGCGACGCTGATCCCGATGCCGGCGATGGCGATTAGGAGCGACAGGGCCGTCAGGTAGGGATCGAAGCCCGCGGGCATGCCCGGCCGGAAGGCCAGGAGCCCAATCATGTGGGTGGCCCAAGCGGTGCAGCCTGCCGCTACGATGCTGGCACCGGCCCAGAGAGTGGCGGATCGGCCTTCCGAGCGCGCCGCATGCGTCGCGACAGAGAACGAGCCGTAGACGCCGACGACGCAGATCCCGGCAGCGAGCAGGATCAGCTGATGATCGTGCGCCTGGGTAAGGCACGTATAGACAGATCGCATAGCAAGCTCCGCGAGCTGCAATCTGACTGCGATCCGTTAATTAAAATTGTTGGCTGCATGGATTTGGCGGGGCGCGGGACTAGAAACATGACTTTCACAGATCTATGTTTCGCAACTTAGGTTAGTGTTACAAACAATTACTTATCATTGAGCGGTGGCCGCCGTGGGCGGTCGCGGCTCGTTCCCTGGTCAAGGCTCGTTCCCTGGTCGCGCGTTCGGGAACACGGTCGGCGCAGACCCTGCCGGTCGGCCATGCGTCTGGTGGAGTGACGCCACGCCCAACGTATGCATAGCCTTGCCCTACCATGACCGCCTTCGAACTCATTCGCGCACTGGCTTACGACGCCGCCATCGGCATCGTCGTCACCGATACGGTGGTCGATCAGCCCGGGCCGACCATCCTGTACGCCAACGCCGCGTTCGGTCAGCTTGTTGGGCGAGATCTGTCCGACATCGTCGGGCAGACCCCACGCTTCATGC
>NZ_JAKSYP010000245.1:0-1121 GCF_022829625.1 Methylobacterium sp. E-046
GGCTGCACGTACCTGCCGGCGGCGGGTCCGACGGCGAGCGCGATCCAGGCGGGCGCGGAGGTCGCGACCGCCGACGGGGGCCTGCTGGCCCGCTACGAGATCATCGACGTGACGCCGGCGGTGGTGGAGGCCCTGCGCGGCCGCCCGCTGGACAGCCTGCTGGCGTCCTTCGGCGACCACCGCCCCTCCACCGAGCCGGTGATCGGCATCGGCGACATGGTCTCGGTCTCGGTCTGGGAGGCGGGATCGGGCGGGCTGTTCTCCGGGCCGCTGGTCGCCGACCGCTTCTCCGCCGGCTCCAAATCCGCCCTGATCCCCGAGCAGCCGGTGGGCCGCGACGGCGCCATCTCGGTGCCCTATGCCGGCCGCATCAAGGTCGCCGGCCGCCGCACCCAGGACGTGCAGACCCTCATCGAGAGCGAACTCGCCGGCAAGGCCATCCAGCCCCAGGTGCTGGTCTCGGTCACCCGCCCGATCAGCCAGGCGGTGACCGTCACCGGCGAGGGCGCCGCCGGCGCCCGCCTGCCGCTCTCCGGCCACGGCGACCGCATCCTCGACGTCATCGCGGCCGCCGGCGGCAACCGCTCGCCGGTCAACGAGACCTTCGTGCGGCTCTCCCGCGGGCCGGTCACCGCCACGGTGCCGCTGACCACGGTGGTGTCCAACCCCAAGGAGAACATCTTCCTGCGGCCCAACGACGTGCTCACCCTGGTGCGCGACCCGCAGACCTTCATCGCGGTCGGCGCGCTGGGCAACAGCACCGAACTGCCGTTCCAGGCCGACGGCATCACCCTGGCCCAGGCGCTCGCCAAGGCGCGCGGCCTCTCGGACTTCGCCGCCGACCCGGCCGGCACCTTCATCTTCCGCTTCGAGCCCGCCAGCGTGGTGCGCCGCCTCTATCCCGGCTCGAGGCTGCTCGGCACGCCCCTGGTGCCGGTGGTCTACCGCATCGACATGCGCGACCCCAACAGCCTGTTCGTCTCCCAGGCCTTCCGCATGCGCAACCGGGACCTCGTCTACGTCTCCAACGCCCCCTTCACCGAAGTCTCCAAGGTGCTCGCCGCCTTCAACGGCGTCACAGGACCCCTCGCCTCCGCGGCAACCGCGTACGCCTACGCGAA
>NZ_JAKSYP010000255.1:0-55960 GCF_022829625.1 Methylobacterium sp. E-046
AAGAACACCCCGGAACCCCGGGGCTCATCACAGGCAAACAGAGGACCAACCGGCTACTTCGCCGGCCAGTCCCGCCGCTTGTCAGAAGATGGCTCAGCGCCCGGTCCACTTCCGCGGCCGGCGCCGATGAACCGGGGTATAGATCCACCGCTCCGACCCGTCAACAGCCGTCTGCAAAAAGTTTTCCTGCGTTTCCGCGGTCTGCCGAGTCGGGTCGCTCGGCGTGGTGCGCGCGGGCGGCTGGGAGCCATGAGCCCGTCGCGACGCCTCAATCTCGACACCCTGCCTCGTGAGATGGTTCGAGCGGGCGCGGGATCGCGCCCGGCATGGTAGATCCGGTCGGCGGATCCGGTCACCAGCGTCTTTTCAGGGCCTTCGAGTGAAGCGCGAGCGACTCAAGATCGGCGACGTGGCGGCTCTTGCCCCGGCCCACGGGGTGCAGGCGCCGCTGGACCATCTCGGCGCCTCCACGAGCCAGATCGATCGGCGCGCCGTGAACCTGCGCTGGCTCTGTGCCAGCACACTGACCGGCTTGACCGGCGCGGCTCTCATCGCTGCGGCGCTCCATGTTTCCCTGCAGGGTGACGTGTCGTTCGCGGCGATCCCCGAGAAGGCGGTCGTGGTGGCCCGGCCTCAACCCAGCGAGAGCGGTGCCAATATCGCCCGGAAGGGCGACCGGCTGGTGCGCAACCTGATGATCGCCTCTGCCAAGCAGAGTTTCCGCGCGCCGGTGACGGTCCGGCTCGGCGACCGCGAGATCATCAAGGCGAAGGCCTTCGTCCGCCTCAGCGCCCCGCTGTCCATGACCACGGGCGTCTACGCCAGCGAACCGCCGCGCTTTGATCCCATGAAGTTCGTCTCGGACGAGCCCCTCGAGCGTGCGCCCGAAGCGACCGACACGCCGAGCGCGGAGGTCAGCGTCGTCAAGCGCGATCTCCTCGAAGCGCCGGTCGACGCCAACGCCCCGGCGCTCAGCGACGACGACGTTACCGCTCAGGTCGAGGAGGAGCGCCGCATCGCCGCCGAAGCCGGGCGCCGTGCCGCCATCCCGATCGCCCCGCAGATCCTGTTGTCGCGCACGCTGCAGCAGGGCGCCGCCGGCGACGGTGCGGTTGCCAAGGAGGCAAACCCGTTCAAATCCATCGAGGTGCTGGTCGTACCCGAGAACGTCACCAAGGTCTCCAAGGTCGAGCTGAAGCCCAACGAGGCGCCGCTCGTGGAAGAGCGCGACCTCGCGCTCAAGCGCGGCGACACCTTGGAGGGTACGCTCAGGGCCACGGGGCTGGCGAACGATGAGGCGATCCGCGGCATCGTCGCGGCGCTCGGCGGCAAGGCGCGCATCGCCGCCCTGAACGAGGGCCAGCCGATGCGCGTGCAGATCGCCCCCGGGCCCCGGCCTGGCGATCCGCGCTTGGTGACGCGCGTGGTGCTCTACGGCGAGTCCGGCATCGAGGGAATCGCGGCCCTCAACGATCGCGGCGCCTTCGTCTCGGTGGCGCCCCCCGCCGAGGACACCCCGTCATCCAAGGCGCAGCCCCAGGCCGAGGCCGGCGAGGACGAGGACGAGGATGCCGGATCCGGCCCGCGGCTCTACCAGAGCCTGTACGAGACCGCCGCGCGGCACGACCTGCCACGCGCGACCGTCGAGGACATCGTCCGGGTCTTCAGCTACGATCTCGACTTCCAGCGCCGTATCGCCAGCGGCGACGGTCTGGACGTGTTCTACACCTACGAGGACGAGGCCAGTGCCGACCGGCCCGACCTGCTCTATGCCGCGCTGACGCTGGGCGGCGAGACCCGCAAGGTCTACCGCTTTCAATCCCCGGACGACGGCACGATCGATTACCTCGATGAGCAGGGGCGCTCGCTCAAGAAGTTCCTGCTGCGCAAGCCCATCGCGGACGGCATCATGCGCTCGGGCTTCGGCTACCGACGCCATCCGGTGCTGGGCTACGCCAAGCTGCACACCGGGGTCGACTGGTCGAATCCGGTGGGTACGCCGATCATGGCCGCCGGCAACGGCGTGGTGATCCGCGCCGAAATGACCTCCGGCTATGGCAACCGGGTCGAGCTGCAGCACGTCAACGGTTACGTCACGACCTACAACCACATGTCCCGGATCGGTCGGGGCATCCGCGAGGGCGTCAAGGTCCGGCAGGGCCAGGTCGTCGGTTATGTCGGGTCCACCGGTTTGTCGACCGGCGCGCACCTGCACTACGAGGTCATCATCAACGGCCATTTCGTCGATCCGATGAAGATCCGTGTCCCGCGCGGCCGCGAGCTCGACGGGCGAATGCTCGCCGAGTTCAAGCGCCAGCGCGAACAGATCGACGCCACCATGCAGAAATCGAAGAGCGCCACGGCGATCGCTCAGCGCGACGCGGTCGTGCGCTGACGCGCCGGCGTCCGTCTCAGGCGAAGCCGAGGCGGGCACGGATGGCCTCCGGCGTGACACCGGCCTGCCGAAGGTCGGCGAGGGTCTGCGAGCCGCGCGACTTGGCGAGCTTCTCGCCCCCGGCGTCGCGCATCAGCGAATGATGCCGGTAGCGCGGCTGGGGCAATTCAAGCAGGGCCTGCAAGAGCACGTGGAGATCGGTCGCCGCCTCTAAGTCCCGGCCGCGGACCACGTGCGTGATCTCCTCCACGGCGTCGTCGTGGACGACCGCGAGGTGGTAGCTCGTCGGCACGTCCCTCCGGGCAATCACGGCATCCCCCCAGCGCGCCGGATCGGCACCGACCCGGCGCTCGCCGGAGTCGTCGAAGGCGACGTAGCCGTGCGCGGCGCCGGCGCAGCGCAGGGCGGCCGCGACGTCGAGGCGCCAGGTATGCGGATCCCCGTGGGCAATGCGATCGGCCACCGCCCCGGGATCGCCGTTGCGGCAGGTGCCGGGATAGAGCGGTGCGCCGTCGGGATCGCAGGAACGCTCGCCACCCACGGCACCGGACGCGACCCGGGTTCGGATCTGCCCGCGTGAGCAGAAGCAGGGATACGCGAGCCTCCGGGCGATCAGGTTCTCGAGGGCGGTCCGGTAGGCTGCCATGTGCCGGGATTGATGCCGCACCGGCTCCGGGTAGGTCAGCCCGAGCCACGCGAGATCGGTTCGAATCCCATCGATGAAGTCAGGTTTCGAGCGTGCAGGGTCGATATCCTCGATCCGGAGGCGACAGATGCCGCCCATGCGGCGAGCGAGGTCTGCATTGAGCAGCGCCGAGTAGGCGTGGCCGAGATGGAGCCGCCCGTTCGGGCTCGGCGCGAAGCGTAGGCGCGGCATGAAGGGACTCATGCTGCGCGCCCCCGGACGCATCGCCTTCGCCATCGTCTGCGCGAATGGTGCGAACGGCGCCAAGCGATCCCGCGTAGTCCTCGCCGGCGCCGTGGTGTCGCCGCGAGGCGCGTCAGTACCGGGTGGCCCAAGCTCACCCGTCGCGGCGGCGGAGGCAGTGCGGCGCCGCGGGCTGGCAGGCGATGCCGGGCAGCGAACAGGCCGGGCCCGCCGCAAGGCGTTGGCAGACCGTGCAGCCGTCGGTCCATTCCAGGCAGGCCGGATCCTCGGCGACCGCGCGAACCGGCGCGCTATGACGCGTCGGCGCCAGTGCTCCGATGAGGACTGTGGCGATCACGAGGGCTGCCGTGCCCCATGCGGCGAGCGCGCCGCTCGAGGAGCGCGGTGCGGGCGACGGGGAGTGGGCTGTCGACATGGACGCTCTGTTGGCGCGGGATGCGCCCCGCTGTCAACGCGGGTCGGATCGGGCGCTTCGGCGAATGCACGGGAGCGCCGCGCCGACCGGCCTCGCGTCACCCGAGATCCCTGTGGTGGCCCCGAGGCTTCGCGCGTGGAGGGCACGAAGCGCCCGGCGGGATCTGGTGCTGGTCACGCATGCCTTCCCAACCCGCTGTGGCGAACCCGTCGCCGCCGCCTTGACGGGTTGCCGGCGCGACCGAGCAAGATCAGGCCGCCTGTGCGGATTGCCGCTCGAGCAAGGGGGGGAGGAGCTTCAGGTTGAGCGGCTTGGCCAGAAACCCGTCGAATCCCGCCTCCCGCGCCGCGATCTCGTCCTCGCGGCCGGCATTCGCCGTGAGCGCGACGAGGCGGAGCCGTCCGGTACCGGTGGACTCGGCCGCCCGGATGCGACGGGCCGTCTCGTGGCCGTCGAGGCGGGGCATGCGGACGTCGATCAGCGCCAGATCGAACGGCCCCTCGACCTGCAGCCGCTCCAGCGCCTCGACGCCGTCCACCGCGTGGACCACCGTGGCGCCCAGGCGCTCCAAGGCCCGGGTCGCCAGCAACGCGTTGATCGGGTTGTCCTCGGCGAGAAGCACCCGCATCCCGCAGCCGGTCCGCGGCGGTGCCGCGGGTGGTGCGGTCGCACTCTCCGGCGTCGCGGCCGGCGCGAGCAGGCGCTCGAACAGTGAGCGGGGGCGGACCGGCTTGATCAGGTAGCCGTCGAAGCCTGCGGCACCCGGGGAGCCGAAGCCGCGCCGATCGAAGGGCGAGAGGAGTACGAGGCTGGTGCGTACCCCGCAGGCATGCGCGGCGTCCGCGATCTGCCGCACCACCCCGTCGCCGAGTGCCCGGTCGGCCAGCACCACGTCGAACGTGGCGCCGGAGAGGGCGTCGAGGCCCGAGTCGAGGCTGTCCACAATCACCGTCGCCGCCCCGGCCCGGGACAGGAGGCGGGCGAGGTAGGGAGCCTGGAAGGGCGAATCGGCCACGATCAGACAGCGCCGGGCGGAGAGCGGCGGCAGCGGAACGCGCCTGTCGTGCGCTGCGCCGTCCCTCTCCGCGAGGGGGAGCACGACCCGAAAGGTCGAGCCGCGCCCGACGCGCGAATCCGCCTCGATCCGGCCGCCCATGCGGGTGACGAGACGCCGGGTGATGGCGAGCCCGAGGCCCGTGCCCTCGTGGCTGCGGCTCGAACTGCCGTCGCCCTGCTCGAACTCCTCGAACAGGATGGGGAGCCGCTCCTCCGGGATTCCCGGTCCGGTATCAGCCACCGCGAGCACGACCTCGCCACCGTCCGCGGTACGGGTGAAGCCCAGGGTGACGCCCACGCCACCGCGGTCGGTGAACTTGATGGCGTTTCCGGCCAAGTTGATCAGGATCTGTCGCACCCGGTCGGCGTCGCCCACCACCGCGGCAGGGAAATCCTCGGCGACGTCGAGGGCGATCTCGATCCCCTTGTCCTGCGCCCGCGGCGCCAGGAGTTCGACCACGCCTTCGGCGAGGACCGGCAGGTCGAACGGCTCGGCCGCGAGGTCGAGGCGTCCGGCCTCGATCCGCGAGAAGTCGAGCACCCCGTCGATCAGGCCGAGCAGCGCCTGGCCGCTGGTACGGACCGCCTCCACGTAGGTGCGCTGCTCCGGGTTGAGGTCGGTCCCAAGCACGAGATCGGCCATGCCGAGGATCCCGTTCAGCGGCGTGCGCATCTCGTGGCTCACCGTCGCTAGGAAGCGGGATTTCGCCACGCTCGCCGACTCGGCACGCTCCAGGGCGGCGTTGCGGCTGCGGATCGCCTCGACCCGGGCGGTCACGTCGCGGCCGGCACGCAGCCAATGCATCGCGTCGCCGTGCGCCACCGGCATCTCCACGAAGGCGAACCAGCGCACGCGACCGTCCGCGGCACGGACCTGCGCCTCCATGCGGCGCACCCCGTCCTGCCCGATCTCGACGGTGTTGCGGTCGAGGATCTCGAGATCCGTCTGGGAGCCAAGCAGGTCGAGGGGCTCGCGGCCGAGGAGGCGGGCAAAATCGTCGTTGGCGTAGGTGATGCGCCCGCGGGCATCGCGCTGGACGATGATCTCGGTGGTGGCGGCCACCAGCGCGCGGTAGCGGTCCTCGCTCTCGCTGATGCGCCAGATGCGGTCCTGCAGCCGCTCGGCCTCGTTCTCGTCGTACAGCGCGCCGCGCGAACGCCAGCGGCCGAGCGCCAGGATCGCCGCTACCAGGAGCGCCAGGACCAGCGCGATATCCTCGATCATGCCTGCCTCCCCGGCGGGGGCCGGTCCAAACAGGATCGCAGCTGAAGCTGAAGGTCGCGTTGGGAAAGGCGCTTAACTGGTGGTTGCGGTCAGCGCGGCGTCGGAGCCTGACAACGGGTGTGCACGAAACGGAGCGGGGGCATGATCCGAACCGCGACTCGCGAGTTGCCTGCCTGGACCGAGACCCGAACGGAGACGGCACATGTCCGGTGAGCACTACGACGTCATCATCGTCGGTTCCGGCCCCGGGGGTGGGACGATGGCGTGGCGTCTCGCGCAGACGGGCAAGCGGATCCTGCTGATCGAGCGCGGGGATTACCTCCTGCGCGAGCCGCGCAATTGGGACAGCCAGGCGGTGATCGTCGATGGCTACTACCAGGCCACGGAGACTTGGTACTCCTCGGACGGCAAGAGCTTTCACCCTGGGCTGCATTACTATGTCGGTGGAAATTCCAAATTCTACGGTTCAATCCTCTTCCGCCTGCGCGAGAAGGATTTCACCGAGATCCGCCACCAGGACGGTATCGCGCCGGCTTGGCCGGTGGGCTACGACACGTTCGAGCCGTACTATCAGGCCGCGGAGGAGCTGTTCCACGTCCACGGCCTGCGCGGTGAGGACCCCACCGAGCCCTGGTCGACGAAGCCCTACGCGCATCCGCCCGTCTCCCACGAGCCGCGGATCCAGGAGCTGTTCGACAACCTGAAGGCGGCCGGACATCACCCGTTCCACCTGCCGGTGGGCGTGCGGCTCGTGGAGAAAGACGGACGGGCCATCTCCACCTCGCCCTGCATCAAGTGCGAATCGTTCGACGGCTTCCCCTGCCCCACCAACGGCAAGTCCGACGCCCAGACTATGGTGGTGGATCCCGCCCTGCGCGACTGCCCGAACCTGACGCTCCTGACCCGGACCTACATCGAGCGGCTCGTGACGGATCCGTCAGGCCGCACCGTCACCGGCGTCGCCGGCAGCCGGGACGGCGCGCCCTTCGAGGCCTCGGCCGACATCGTAGTGGTGGCCTGCGGCGCCCTCTCCTCGGCACTGCTGCTCCTGCGTTCGGCCAGCGACCGGCATCCGAACGGTCTCGCCAACGGTTCGGATCAGGTTGGGCGCAACTACATGCGCCACAACAACTCGACGGTGCTGGCAATCTCCAAGACGCCGAATCCGACGCGCTTCCAGAAGACCCTCGGTCTGAACGACTTCTACTTCGGCGATCCGGATCCGACGGACGATTGGGATTTCCCCCTCGGTCACATCCAGATGGTCGGCAAGTCGGACGGCGTCCAGATCCACGGCGAGGGCCTGCCGGGCTTCCTGCAATGGTTCCCCGACAAACCCTTCGATTGGATCGCCAAGCACTCCGTGGATTTCTGGCTGACCTCGGAGGACGTGCCGCTGGCCCAGAACCGGGTCTACTATAAGGACGGAAAGGTCCATCTCGACCTCACGGAGACGAACGTCGAAGCGCACAAGCGGCTCCGGCAGAAGCTGCGCGCCATCTGCAGCTTCACCGACATCCATCCGCACCTGTTCGACCGATCGCTCTACCTCGGCAAGAACGTCCCGATCGGCGGGACGGCGCACCAGGCGGGGACCCTGCGGTTCGGCGACGATCCGGCCACCTCTGTCCTCGACCGGAATTGCAAGGCGCACGAACTCGACAACCTCTACGTCACCGACGCCAGCTTCTTCCCGTCGATCGGCGCCGTGAACCCGACCCTGACGATCATCGCCAACGCGCTGCGTGTCGCCGATCACCTCGTCGCGCGGATGGGGGCCCGGGACGAGATCCCGCCGCCGCGCCTCTTCGACCATACGGAGCCGCGAGAGCCGCTGCCGGCTTGAGGTCTGTCCGGTCCGGAACCTCCCACCCGCGACCGCATCCCGAGGTCGTGGTTGGATAGGCCCGCTAACGCACGCCGCTGGCCGTGGATGTTGCTATAGCTCGGCGAGCTCAAGCGACAGTGACGCCCGTGGCCATTGACCATATCGATCTCAGCCGGATCGACCTGAACCTGCTGGTCGCCCTGGACGCGCTGCTCGACGAACGCAGCGTCACCCGGGCGGCCGCCCGGGTCGGGATCGGCCAGTCGGCGATGAGTTCGAGCCTCGCCCGCCTGCGCCGCCTGTTCGACGACGAGCTCCTGACCCGGGCGCCGGACGGGATGCGGCCGACGCCCCGGGCCCTCAAGATCGCCGAGCCGTTGCGCGCCACGCTCCGGCAGGTTGAGGCGCTGGTGCATCGGGAGGATCGCTTCGATCCGGCGACCGTGGCGCGGACGTTCACGGTGAGCCTGCCCGACAGCGTCGAGGCGCTCCTCGGGCCGCGACTGATCGCGCAGCTCCGCCAGGAGGCTCCCGGGATCAGGTTGCTGCTGCGCTCGATCGACCGGACCCGGATCCTGGACGAGCTCGATGCCGACCGGGTGGATCTCGCCATCGGGCTGTTCTCCGAGGGTCAGCTGCACCACAAACAGCGGCTTCTCTA
Organism: Methylobacterium sp. E-046; assembly: GCF_022829625.1. Lineage (NCBI taxonomy): Bacteria > Pseudomonadati > Pseudomonadota > Alphaproteobacteria > Hyphomicrobiales > Methylobacteriaceae > Methylobacterium > Methylobacterium sp. E-046. The sequence goes on from NZ_JAKSYP010000255.1 coordinate 8,470, forward strand.
CCGGGACAGCTACGTCGTGCTGTTCAACGCCGCGCTGATCGGCCTCCATCCGCCGATCGGGCTCGACGACTACCTGCGATTCCCCCATGTCCTGACATCCCTGCGCGAGACCGCTCACGGGGTTGTTGACGACGCGCTCGCCCGTATCGGCCGCTCGCGTACCCTGGCGGTGACGACGCCGCGGTTCCTCGTCGTGCCCTTCATGGTCCGCGCCGCGCCGGTGATCGCCACGATGCATGCGCGGCTCGCCACCGCCTTCGCCAGTGCCCTGGCGCTCAGCGTCAGCCCCGTGCCGGTGCCCCTGGACGACGTGGCCGTGTCGATGCTCTGGCACGCCTCCTACGACCGCGACCCGGCCCATCGCTGGCTGCGCGACCTCCTGGTGCGGCTGGCCGGCGAAGCGCCGGTCCAGGGGGTGATCTGAGGGGTCGCGTCACAGGCACGGATCGTCCGCCGCCGCAAGGCGCCCGTGATCGATCGCCTTGCGGAAGAGCGCGTGATCCGCCGCGTTCCGCTCGGCATAGGCCGCCGCCCAGTCGGCGATCGCGCCGCCGAGGTCGTGATGCTTGCCGCTTCCGCAGTAGCCGGCGATCGCCGCCGCGTCCCCGGTCCGGGCGTGGGCGCGGGCGAGCAGCGCCCCGTAGGCGTACGAGAAGGTCAGCAGCGGCGCGCCGGACATCCGCGCCAGGGGGAGCGCGCCCTTCAGGTTCTTCATCTGCCGCACGTAGAACGGCCGCCCCGCGATGCTGGTCCAGCCGAGGAGCGGATCGCCCACCGCCTGGAGCAGCCGCTGACCGTAGATCACGCGCTCGCCCTCGTGCCCCGCATAGGGTGCGGGCATGCCCGGCAGGTACGGGGCGTGGGCGGGGCGGACCGCCTCCTTGACCTGCAGGAACAGCGCGTCGGCGTCAGAATTGCCGAACAGCAGCGCGAGGTAGGCACGGGTTCCGACGCTCCCGATCCCGACGACGCGATGGGCGACGTCGACCACATGATAGCGGTCGAGCATGAAGCGGCGCTCGCGGGGCAGGGTCTCGGCGTAGCGTTCCAGGCCGGTGACGACGCCCTCGCGCGTCGCCTCGTCGACCGGAGTCAGGATCGGCGGATCAGCCTGCAGACGCCAGCTGCCGTCGGTGCGCCGCTCCGCGACCTGCCCGAGCAGGCTGCGGTTGTTCCGGCGCCGGGCCTTGTCCACCGCGTGCCGCACCACGGCCCGGGCCTCCATGTCCATCCGCAGACCGGCGATGTGCGGGGTATCGGCGCGCGTGGTCTGGTACCAGACGTCCAGCGATCCCTGCGGCGCAAGGCGCCGCATCGTCTGCTGATAGCCGGCGACCACCTCCATGACGGCGTTGCGCCGCTCCCCCGCCGTCGCGCCGGCATCCGCTGTGGCCACCGCGAGGCCGGCCGCAAGGCGCTTGAGATCCCATTCCCAGGGGCCGATCGTCACCTCGTCGAAGTCGTTGAGATCGAGGACGATGTCGCGCTGGGGCGTGCCGAACAGGCCGAAATTGTCGATGTGGGCGTCGCCGTTCATCACGACGTCGATACCGCTGCGGGGGCCACGCGACAGGTCCCAGGCCATCACGGGCGCGGCTCCGCGCAGGAACGCGAAGGGCGAACTCGCCATCCGGGCGACCCGCAGCGGGAGCAGGTGCGGCTGGCGGCCCTCGTGCGCCGCCTCGATCAGGTCGACCGGGTCCGGCCGGTCCGAATCGGCTTTGAGCACGGCCTGGGCCGCGTGGGGCACCTCGGCGCGCAGCCGCTTGCCGGCGTGGCGGCGCTTGTCCCAGGATTCGACCCCCGCGCGCAGGTCGATGCGGGGGAAATCGGCGATCGGTGCGAGCACCGATGCCGCGGCCGAGGCATGCGCGTCCCCGTCATCCGGCGCTGTCTTGTCGCTTTCCAGGCGGTCCATCGATAACCAATCCGTGCGCGCCGGACCGCCTCGACCTTACGGACGTCATCCCGGCACCGGGCAGACTTCCATACGGTAGCATCCGCCCGGCTCTGTGACTTTCCGACCCTGCGCGGCCCTTGACCGCTCTACGGGCCGGCCCTCTAACGAACCGCTATTCGGGAAGCGTTTCTTCGTCCCGTGCCGTTCCGTTGGAGGCCGCTCGACGCGCGGGCCAGGAGCGGACCGGGATCGCGGGCGCGCCGTTGCATCAGCGAGACTTCGCATGCCCAAGGGTTCAGATCTACTCGTGGCGGCCCTCGAGAACGAGGGCGTCGACCGCATCTTCGGGATCCCCGGCGAAGAGAATCTCGACGTCGTCGAATCCCTGCGCAATTCCAAGATCGAGCTGGTCCTGACCCGCCACGAGCAGGCGGCGAGCTTCATGGCCGCCACCCACGGCCGCCTCACCGGCCGTCCCGGCGTCTGCCTCTCGACGCTGGGCCCGGGCGCGCTCAATTTCTCCACCGGCGCGGCCTACGCCCATCTCGGCGCCATGCCGATGATCATCATCACCGGACAGAAGGGCATCCTGTCCTCGCGCCAGGCGAAATTCCAGATCGTCGACGTGATCAGCTCGATGAAGCCGATCACCAAGATGGCCCGGCAGATCGTCTCGGCCTCCTCGATCCCCAGCATCGTGCGCGACGCCTTCCGGGTCGCCACCGAGGAGCGGCCCGGACCGGTGCTGCTGGAGCTGCCCGAGGACATCGCCTCGGAACAGGCCGAGGCTCATCTGGTGCCCTCGCACCCGATCGATATCCCGGTCGCCCACCCGGCCGCCATCGAGCGCGCCGCCGCCATGATCCTGAAGGCCAAGCGCCCGCTGATCATGCTGGGCGCCGCCGCGAGCCGCCCCCGCGCCACCGGCGAGCTCGGCGGCTTCGTGCAGCGCACTGGCATCCCGTTCTTCACCACCCAGATGGGCAAGGGCACCGTCGCGGGCGGGACCGACCTCTACATGGGCACCGCGGCGCTCTCCGAGCGCGACTACGTCCACGAGGCGATCGACCGGGCCGACCTGATCATCGCCATCGGCCACGACACGATCGAGAAGCCGCCCTTCTTCATGGGCCAGGCCGACCAGAAGGTCCTGCACATCAGCTACATGCCGGCCAACGTCGAGCAGGTGTACTACCCCGACGCCGAGGTGGTGGGCGATCTCGGACCGACCCTGAAGCTGCTCGCCGAGAAGCTCGACGGCAAGCTCCCCAACGCCGGCGCGCTGCTGCACCTGCGCGAGCACATCCTCACCCATATCGGTGACCGGGCCGGCGAGGATCGCTTCCCGGTGACCCCGCAGCGCCTCGTGCGCGACGTGCGCCGGGTGATCCCCGAGGATGGCATCGTCTGCCTCGACAACGGCATGTACAAGATCTGGTTCGCCCGGAACTACCGGACCTACGTCGCCAACACGCTGCTCCTCGACAACGCGCTGGCCACGATGGGCGCGGGCCTGCCCTCGGCCATGATGGCGGCGATGCTCTACCCGAACCGCCGCGTCATGGCGGTCTGCGGCGATGGCGGCTTCATGATGAACAGCCAGGAGATGGAGACCGCGGTGCGGCTCAAGCTCAATCTGGTGGTGCTGGTGCTCGACGACTCGGCCTACGGGATGATCCGCTGGAAGCAGGCCGTCGACAAGTTCGCCGATTACGGCATGACCTTCAACAATCCGGACTTCGTTCTCTACGCCAAGTCGTACGGGGCCACCGGCCACCGGGTCGAATCGGTCAACGACCTCGTGCCGACCCTGGACCGGGCCTTCGCGGCGGGCGGCGTCCACCTCGTGGCGGTGCCGATCGACTATTCCGAGAACACCCGCGTGCTGGTCGACGAGCTGCGCGCGAAGGTGAAGGATTTCGAGCCCGCCGAGTGACCTTGGCCTCGCAGAGACTCGGCATGCAAGACAGGGAAGCGCGATGAATCCGTTCACCTTCCAGACCACGCCGAACGTGCTGTTCGAGGCCGGCGCCTCCCGGAAGCTGCCGGAGATCGTCGGCAGTTTCGGGGCCAAGCGCGTCCTGCTGGTCACCGACAAGGGCGTGCGCGGCGCCGGGCTGACCCGGGCCGCCGAGACGGCTCTGACCTCCGCGGGCGTCATCCTGGACGTCTACGAGGACGTAGTTGCCGACCCGCCCTCCACGGTGATCGAGGCGGCAGCCAGGCGCGCCCGGGAGCTCGGGACCGATCTCGTCCTGTCGATCGGCGGCGGCTCGGCGCTCGATACCGCCAAGCTCGTGGCCTACCTCGCCAAGTCGGACGAGCCGCTCGACGCGATCTACGGCGTCGGCCTCGCCAAGGGCGACCGCCTGCCGCTGATCCTCGTACCCACAACGGCCGGCACCGGCTCCGAGGTGACGCCGATCTCGATCGTCACGACGCCGACCACCGAGAAGAAGGGCGTCGTCGCCCCGAAGCTCCTGCCCGACTGGGCGGTGCTCGACCCGGAGCTGACGCTGGGCCTTCCGTCCCACGTGACGGCCGCCACCGGCATCGACGCCATGGTCCACGCCATCGAGGCCTTCACCAGCAAGAACAAGAAGAACCCGATCTCCGACCAGCTCGCCAAGCAGGCGTTGGCGCTGCTCTCGGCCAACATCCGCACCGCCTGCACGGACGGCAAGAACCTCGAGGCGCGCTCCGGCATGCTGCTCGGTTCGATGCTGGCCGGCATGGCCTTCGCCAACGCGCCGGTCGCGGCGGTGCACGCCCTCGCCTACCCGGTCGGCGCACTCTTCCACGTGCCGCACGGGCTCTCGAACGCCCTCGTGTTGATGGGGGTGATGCGCTTCAACCTCTCCCACGCGGAGGGACTCTACGCCGAGCTGGCGCCGATCCTCGACCCGGCCGCCGCGGATCTGCCGCAGCCTGAGGCCGCCAAGCGCTTCGTCGAGAGCCTCGACGCGATCTGCCGCGACTGCAAGGTGCCAGCCTCCCTCGCCGAGGTCGGCGTCGCCCGGCAGGACCTGGAGCGCATGGCCACCGACGCGATGAAGCAGACGCGGCTCCTCGTGAACAACCCGCGCGAGGTCACCTACGACGACGCCTTTGCGATCTACGCCGAGGCCCTCGGTGAGACGCGCCCGGCGGCGTGAGGGCGCGTCTCGCCATTCTCGACCTCATCCTGAGGTGCGGCGAAGCCGCCTCGAAGGAGCCCTCCAGAAGCCGCTGCCGTCCCTGGAGCCCTCCTTCGAGGCCTCCGTTGCGCTCCGGCACCTCAGGATGAGGGTTCAGGGCGGGAGCGATCAAGGGTTTGCGCGACGGGCGATCGAGCCCGTGCGCTGACGACACGTTCTGCGGCATCGCGGGGCCGGAACGGCCGGGAGGAACGCCAGCATGGACCAGTTCGACGCGTTCCGCGCGATGGGCGAGTTCTGGACCCGGGCCGGCGCGGGCTTCCTTACCCCCGGCGCCGGGCAGTCAGCCCCCACTTTCGGCTGGCCGACCTTTCCGGCGGCCGATCTCTCCGGCCTCGCGACCGCGCAGGCCAAGCTGACCGAGGCCTGGACCTCTGCGACCGCGTTGTCCCAGACCCTGACGGCGTCGCTGCAGGGCGGCCCCGGCGCGCCGGACCCGACCGCGGGCGCCGTGCTGGCCCGGATCTTCGATCCCCAGGCCTGGCTCGGCGGCTCGGGCGAGTTCGACGCCGCGCTCACCCGCATGGCCGAAGGACCTCAGCTCGCCGATCTGTGGCAGACGGAGCGGCGCTACGCGGCCCTGTTCACCGCTTGGGCGAGCCTGCGGCGGGCGCAGAGCGAGCACCAGGCCGTGATGCTGGACGCCTGGACGCGCGCCGCCGGCACCTTCGCCCAGGAAGCCAATGCCCGCGCCGAGCGCGGCGAGAGCTTCGCCTCCGCCCGAGACATGATGACCCGCTGGATCGAGACCGCCAACGCGGTCCTGCTGGAGGTCCAGCGCTCGGAGAAGTTCCTAACCTCGCAGCGGACGGTGCTGCGGGCCTCCACCGACCTCCGGCTCGCCCAGCAGGATGTCGCGGCCTTCCTGTCCGAGTTCTACGGCCAGCCGACCCGCGCCGAGCTCGACGATGTGCACAAGAGCCTGACCGAGCTGCGCCGCGAGGTGCGGGCGCTCCGCCGCGAGCGCCGCGCGGCCAGAGCCAAGGCGGACGGCGCGCGCGCCGCGGAGGAATCCCATGGCTGACCAGGAGAGCCGCACCCCGGAGAGCTCCAACCCGGAGCCCCCGAAGGCGCCGGCCGCGCCGCTCGCCCTGACCCCGGCCGAGATGCTCGCCGAGGTCGGCACCCTCGGCCAGCGCATCAGTGCCGGCGCCAAGCTGTTCGCGGAGGTCCGCGACGCGGATGTCGCGATCGCCACCACGCCGAAGGATCTGGTCTGGAGCCAGGACAAGGTGAGTCTCTACCGCTACCGGCCCCTCGCCGAGAGTCGGGGGCTGCCGCCGGTCCTGATCGTCTACGGCCTGATCGGCCGCTACACGATGGCGGACCTGCAGGAGGACCGCTCGCTGGTGCGCAACCTCCTGAATCTCGGCCTCGACCTCTACGTGGTCGACTGGGGCAATCCGGGCCGGGCCGACCGCTACGTCACCATCGACGATTACGTCGACGGCTACCTCGCCGAGTGCGTCGCCTTCATCCAGGAGGCGGCCGGGCGGGAGACGATCAGCCTGCTCGGGATCTGCGAGGGCGGCGTCTTCACCACCTGCTACGCGGCGCTCTATCCCGAGACCGTCAACGCGATGGTGCTGACGATCACGCCGATCGACTTCCACGCCGATGCCCGGGACGCCCGCGCCGGCCACGGCTTCATCAACGTCTGGACGCGCTCGCTGACGCCCGAGGATGTCGACCGGCTGATCGACGCGCAGGGCACCCTACCCGGCGCCTTCATGGGCTCGGTGTTCTCGATGATGACGCCGATGCGCACCATGACGAAGTACAACCTCGACTTGCTCGACGCCCTGGACGACAAGAAGAAGTTCCTGAACTTCCTCCGCATGGAGAAGTGGATCGCCGACCGTCCGGACCATCCCGGCGAGGCGGCCAAGCAGTGGCTGAAGGATCTCTACCAGGACAACAAGCTGGTGCGGAGCGCCTTCGAGCTCGGCGGCCGGACGGTGGACCTGAAGCGGATCACCTGCCCGGTGTTGAACGTCTTCGCGCAGGACGACCACATCATCCCGCCCGCCACCTCGCAGGCGCTGAAGGGCCGGATCGGCACGAGCGATTACACAGAGATGGGTCTGCCTGGTGGCCATGTCGGCGTCTTCGTCGGCGGCAAGGCCCAGAAGCTGCTGGGCTCGGGCATCGCCGACTGGCTCGGCAAGCGGGGGTAGGATGGTCGCTCATCGGTCCGAGACGGGCGCGACGTCCCTCCCCTCCCCCGTTTGCGGGGGAGGGTCGCCCCTGCATCGGCAGGGGGCGGGACTGGGGGACCCGGGTACAGGAAGGGGCGCGGCCGACCTGACATTCGGGGTTCCAGTCCTCACCGTCGCGTCCCTCTCCCGACCCGCTCCGGAGACCGCCCTCCCCCGCACGGGGGCGCGGGAGAGGCGCGCATTCCGGGCGCCGAGGACCAATCCATGGGCAGCCTGAAGAACAAGATCGTCAGCGCCGACGAGGCGATCGCCATCCTCCAGGACGGCGACATGGTCGCGGTGTCGGGCTTCGTCGGGATCGGCACCCCGGACGAGTTGATCCTGGCGCTGGCGCGGCGCTTCACATCCGGCACCGGCCCGCACGGGCTCGGGCTGATGTTCGCCGCCGCCCCCGGCGACGGCAAGGAGCGCGGCCTCAACCAGCTGGCCATTCCGGGCCTCGTGAAGCGGGTCGTCGGCGGCCACTGGGCGCTCGTGCCGAAGCTCGGGGCGATGGCTGTCGAGGGCCTGATCGAGGCCTACAACCTGCCGCTCGGCGTGGTCTCGCACCTCTACCGGGAGATCGCCGCCCACACCCCCGGCCACATCACCAAGGTCGGCCTGCGCACCTTCGTCGACCCGCGGCTCGAGGGCGGCAAGCTCAACGCCGTGACCCGCGAGGACCTCGTCAGCGTGGTCGAGCTCGGCGGTGAATCCTGGCTCCACTACAAGGCTTTCCCGGTCAACGTCGCGCTGATCCGCGGCACCACCGCCGACCCCGCCGGCAACATCACCATGGAGCGCGAGGCGCTCACCCTCGACAACCTCGCCGCCGCCATGGCCGCCAAGAACTCGGGCGGCTTCGTCATCGCCCAGGTGGAGCGGCTGGCCGAGGCTGGCTCGCTCAACCCACGCGAGGTGCAGGTGCCGGGCGTGCTGGTCGATTGCGTCGTGCTCAGCCAGCCCGAGAACCACCGCCAGACCTACGGCACGCCCTACAACCACGCCTTCACCGGCCGCCAGCGCGTGCCGCTCGACCGGATCGCCCCAATGGCGCTCGACACCCGCAAGGTCATCGCCCGGCGCTGCGCCTTCGAGCTACCACCCGGCGGCGTGGTCAATCTCGGCATCGGCATGCCCGAGGGCGTCGCGGCGGTCGCCGCCGAGGAGCGGGTGCTCAAGTACCTGACGCTCACCGCCGAGCCGGGCGTGATCGGCGGCCTGCCGCAGGGCGGTCTCGATTTCGGCGCCGCCCTGAACCCGGCCGCGGTGTTGCACCAGAACCAGCAATTCGACTTCTACGACGGCGGCGGCCTCGACCTCGCCTGCCTCGGCCTCGCCCAGTGCGACGCGGAGGGCAACGTCAACGTCAGCCGCTTCGGCAAGCGGCTCGCGGGCGCGGGCGGGTTCATCAACATCTCGCAGAACGCCAAGAGCCTCGTCTTCGCCGGGACTTTCACGGCCGACGGCCTCAAGGTGGCGGTGGAGGATGGCGGCATCCGGATCCTCGCCGAGGGACGTTCGCGCAAGTTCGTCGGCGCGGTGGAGCAGGTAACCTTCTCGGGGTCCTACGCGGCCGAGCGTGGTCAGCCGGTGCTCTACGTGACCGAGCGCTGCGTGTTCCGCCGGACGCGGGCCGGCATGGAGCTGATCGAGGTCGCGCCGGGCATCGACATCGCGCGGGACATCCTCGGCCAGATGGGCTTCACGCCGATCGTGCAGGACCCGAAGCCGATGGATCCGCGCCTGTTCCGCGAGGCCGTGATGGCGCTGGAGCCCTGGCTCCTCGGGCTCTCGCTCGCGGAGCGGATCAGCTACGATCCGGAGCGCAACATCCTGTTCTCGAACCTCGAAGGTTTCCAGGTCCGGACCATCGACGATGTCGAGCTGGTGCGCCGCGAATACGAGCGCGCCTGCCAGGAGATCGGCCGCAAGGTCCACCTGATCGCGAACTACGACGGGTTCGAGATCGACCCGACGGTGAGCGACGCCTACTTCTCAGCGATCGCCTACCTCGAAAACCGCTATTACGAGACCGCATCCCGGTATACGACGAGCGCGTTCTTGCGATTGAAACTTGGCGCCTCGTTGGCGAGCCGCGATCTGGCTCCCCATGTCTTCGAGACAAAAGCCGAGGCGCAGGCGAGGAATACGGCCCAGAGCGTGCCCCTCAAGCCGCGGACGGTAATGTCGGAAACCGACATGCCGCAGCCGCCGAAGGAACCGTTGGATGCCTGAGTTCGAGACCCTCTCCCTGAAGGACCGCGCCCTGCTGGTCGAGTCCTGCCTGATCGGCGGCACATGGTCGAAGGCCGGCTCCGGCAGCATCGACGTCACCAACCCGGCGACCGGCGCGCTGATCGCCCGGGTGCCGAGTGCCGGCGCCGAGGAGACGGCCCAAGCGATCAAGGCCGCCCACGCGGCCTACCCGGCTTGGCGCGCCAAGACCGCCAACGAGCGCGCCGTGCTGCTGCGCAAGCTCGCGGCGCTCGTCACCGAGCACCAGGAGGACCTCGCGCAGATCCTCACCGCCGAGCAGGGCAAGTCGCTGACCGAAGCCCGCGGCGAGGTCGCCATGTCGGCGGCCTACGTCCTCTGGTTCGCGGAAGAAGCGCGCCGCGTCTACGGCGACGTGATCCTCTCCCCCTGGGGCGACCGCAAGATCCTCGTCACCAAGGAGCCGGTCGGCGTGGTGGCGGCGATCACGCCGTGGAACTTCCCGTCCTCCATGATCGCCCGCAAGATCGCCCCGGCGCTGGCCGCCGGCTGCCCGATCGTGATCAAGCCGGCCTCGCAGACCCCGCTCTCGGGCCTCGCCTGGGGCGTGCTGTGCGAGCGCGCCGGCTTCCCGGCCGGCACGGTCTCGATCCTCACCGGCTCGGCCCGGGCGATCGGCGCCGAGATGACCGGCAACCCGCTCGTGAAGAAGATCACGTTCACGGGCTCCACCGAGGTCGGCAAGGTGCTGCTGGAGCAGGCCGCCCACACGGTGAAGAAGGTCTCGATGGAGCTCGGCGGCAACGCGCCCTTCATCGTGTTCGACGACGCCGACCTCGACAAGGCCGTCGCCGGCGCGATGCTCGCCAAGTACCGCAATTCCGGCCAGACCTGCATCTGCACCAACCGCTTCCTGGTGCAGGACGGGATCTACGACGCCTTCGCGGAGAAGATGGCCGAGGCCGCCAACCGCCTGAAGGTCGGCAACGGCTTCGAGGACGGCGTCGCGCAAGGGCCGCTGATCGACATGGCGGCCGTTGAGAAGACCGAGGCGCATATCCGCGACGCCGTCGAGAAGGGCGGCCGGGTGGTCGCGGGCGGCCACCGCCACGCGCTCGGCGGGCAGTTCTTCGAGCCGACGGTGATCACCGGCGCCACCCCTGCCATGGCGGTGGCCCGCGAGGAGACCTTCGGCCCCCTGGCGCCGCTGTTCCGGTTCCGCGACGAGGCCGAGGCGATCCGCATGGCCAACGACACCGAGTACGGCCTCGCCTGCTACTTCTACACCCGCGACCTCGGCCGCACCTTCCGGGTGGCGGAGGCGCTGGAATACGGCATGGTCGGGATCAACGAGGGGATCATCACCACCGAGGTGGCGCCCTTCGGCGGCGTGAAGGAATCCGGCCTCGGCCGCGAGGGCTCGTATCAGGGCATCGAGGATTACCTGAACACGAAGTACCTGTGCGTGGGCGGGCTCGGCGCCTGACGCTCGCCCCGGCGCCCTTGCGCTGAGTGTCAGCGTCCTTCCGGGGCGTCCGAATGCCAGATCCGCCGACGGTGCAATAGAAATCGCGTCGACGGATCCGAATTCCGGGCGCCGTTGCGTGGCCCGGGATGAAGAGGTGCTTGCGACGGCTCTCCGGGCTCGCCACGCAAGCTGCCACCTGCGGGCTGCTCCGAAGCGACCGCGAGGCCTACCGACCGCTCGGTGCCGCGCCGCTGCCTGTGGTGCCGTTGCCCATGCTGCTGCCACCGGCGGCACCCGGGGTGCTGACGCGCGGGCCGCCACTCGTACCGGGCGCCAAGCCGGTGGAGCCGGTGCGCTCCGCACTGCCTGTGCCGGTGCCGCCCACCGCGCCCGACTTGTTGACGTTGCCCCGGTCGCTCCCGCCGGTGTGCAGAGCCTGGGCCAGCGCCGCGCCCGATGTAGCGAGCACGAGGGACGTGGCCAGCGCGAGGATCGTCTTCGTCATGGGGACCTCCTGATTCGTCGTGTCAGGCCAACCCGGGTGCCGGGGGATGGTTCGGCCGCCGTCTCAGCGGGCGAGCGCCTCGCGCCACGCCATCCAAGGCCAGCGCAGGGTCTCCGCGCCCGCCGCGGGCGCTATCGACACCGTCGCGGTCCGGCCACTCACCAGCCGCGGATCCGCCGTGCCGCCGTCGAGGGTGATCCGCACCGGGATGCGCTGGGCGAGGCGCACCCACGAGAAGGTCGGGTTGACGTTGGCCAGGAGGTTGGTGGCGTCGCTGCGGCCGGTCTCGCCGATGCCGCCCGCGATGCTCGCCACGCGGCCCCGGAGCACGCCGTCCTCGCCCATCAGCTGGACGGTCGCCGGCGCGCCGACCCGGATGCGCGGCAGCTTGGTCTCCTCGAAGTAGCCCTCGATCCGCACCGTGTCGCGGTCGATCAGCGCCATCACGCCCCGCCCGGTGGTGACGTAGGCGCCCGGCCGCAGCTCCATGTTGGCGATCCGGCCGTTGACCGAGGCCCGCACCGCCGAGCGCTCCAGATTGAGCTTGGCGAGGTCGCGGTCGGCCCGGGCCTGCTCGTAGGCCGCCTGGGCGGACAGGTCGGCCGCCCTGGCGGCCTCGACCTTCTGCTGCGAGACCGCCGCGTCGGAGAGCTTGCTGTAGCGGGCGTAGTCGGCCGCATTCTGCTCGGCGGTGGCCTTGCGGCCCTCCACCATCGCCTCCGCCTGCCGCAGCCCGAGGCGGAACCGGTCCGGATCGATCCGGAACAGGATGTCGCCCGTCCGCACGACCTGATTGTCCTCCACCAGCACCTCGGTGACGAGGCCGGACACGTCGGGCGCCACCGCCACAACGTCGGCGCGCACCCGACCGTCCCGAGTCCAGGGTGCCTCCATGTAGTAGTCCCACAGGCCGAGGCCGACGATCAGCGCCGCGGCGACCATGCCGAGGGTGACCAGGAGGCGGCCGAGGACGGAGAGAACGGCGGTCATTGCAGGGTCCGGTGGGCGAGGGTCACGACGCCGCCGAGCAGGACGACGTAGAGGGCGAGGTCGAAGAGCGGCCGGTGCCAGACGAGGCGGTAAAAGCCGGCCGCCGCAAGCAGGCGGCGCAGCGGCAGGCTCAGTGCGAACGCGATGGCCATCCAGAGGGCGAGGCCGGGCACGAACACTCCGTACAGGTCGATCTCGCCCATCATGCCGCCATCTCCCGGTCGTCCGGCACGGTCGCGGCCCTATAGGCGGGCGCGTCGGGGAACAGGCCGCGGCGCAGGCCGGTCAGCCCGATCAGGGCGGCTCGGCGCTCCGGCGACGCCGTGGCGCCCGCGACGGCATCGAGGGCTCCGTCGAGGGCGGCGAGGAGATGGGCGTGGAGATCGGCGTCGCCGTGGTCCGTCCGATCGCGCAACTGGCGGGCCGCCATCGCCAGGAGGTGGTCGACGGCGGCGTGAGCCGCCCCCGGCAGCTGTCGGCGCACCCGCCGCACCTCAACGAGGTTGATGCCCACCCGCACGTCGGCCAGCAGGTCGCCCATCGCCGCCGCGGTCTCAGCCGGGAGTGCTGTCAGACGCGGGGCGATCAGGCCGACGCGGTCGAGCATCAGGGCCGCGAGTTCGAGGCCGTGCCCAGCGCCGCGCCCGTCCGCGGCCGCCGTGAGGCTGCGCCGGTTGATCCCCACCAGCCGCCGCGCGCTCCACCCGGCGCCGACCGAGCGGATCAGCCGGGTCACCACGGCGGCGATCCACATTCCCGTCACCGACGCGACGACCCCGTTGGCGAAGGGCGCGAAGTCGCCGCTGTAACCGTTCTGAAGGGCCAGCAGGGTGGCACCGTTGAGGGCCGCGCCCATGCCCATCGGGGCGAAGCGCGGCTGCGTCATCATCAGGCCGCACAGGATCAGGGCGGGCGCCAGCGCCAGGGCCAGCATCTCGAAACTGGTGGCGAGCGGCAGGACCGCGAACAGGCAGAATCCCGCGCCGAGGGCGCCGACGATCGGCGAGTTGGTGAATCCGAGGATTTGCGGCGCCGGGTCGTCCTGCGCGGCGAACAGGCAGCAGGCGACCGCCCCCATCATCGGCGCCGCAGACCCGTCGGGCCAGCCGGTGGCGATCCAGACGGCGCAGCAGGCCAGCAGCCCGACGAACACGCCCAGGGCCGAGAACGCCGCGCGACCGTGATCGCGATGGCGGATGGTCCGCACCCGGGCCGTGTACGCGAAGGCGAGCGGCGCCGTGGGTGCGGTGCCGGCGGCCACGTGGCCGCGGAGCGCGCGCAGGTCCTGCCGCAAGTCGATCACGTCCCGCAGACGGACCGCCAGGCTCCCCAGTAGCAATGCGGTCCAGTCCGGCGCAGGTCCGAGGACCGGCTCGAACCCGTCGATCCGACCGCGCAGCTCCGCGGCGCCCTCCGGGTCGTCGCGGTCGTCGGCGAGCCACACGGCGAGGTCCGACAGGAAGGCCCGGGCGCGGGCCGGGAGCGCGCCCGCCTGCTCCAGGATCGCCACGCGGTCCGCCACGGCGGCGGCGATCGGCAGGACCATCAACATGTGCTGGCGGAGCAGCGCGCAGGCCTTCGCGGCCCCCTCCGAGCCGGTGGCCTCGTTGCGCAGGGCGAGGCCGAGGGCGTCGAGGCCGATCGCGTCCGACGCGAGGCGCAAGCGCTTGGCCTGCTCGGCGTCGCGCGTTTCCGGCGCCCCAGTCGGCGCCAGGGCACCCTGGATCCAGGCTCGCGCCTCGGCCAGCCACAGGTTCAGCCGGTCGATGATCGCCGGGGCGGCCGATTGCGGCATCACGAGCGTGGCGACGAGGCTGGCGCACAGGATCCCCAGCGAGATCTCCTCGGCGCGCGCGACGGCGGTGTCGAAGATCGCGTTGGGATCGTCCACCGCCGGAAAGCCGATCAGCGCGGCCGTGTAGCCGGCGAGCATCGGCAGGTAGCTCGCGGGCGTGCGGTCGAGGAGCGAGACGTAGAGGCAGGCCGCGACCCAGAGCGCCACCGCCAGGCTCAGCAGGATCGGCGCGTTGACGAGGTTCGGCACCAGCACGACGCTCACCGCCGCGCCGAGCACCGTGCCGCAGACCCGGTAGACGGCTTTCGAGCGCGTCGCTCCGGAGAGCACTTGGCTGGTGATGTAGACGGTCCCGAGTGCCCAGTAGGGCCGGGGCAGGTCGATCCACAGCGCCAGGTATAGGGCGAGCATCGCCGCCGCGTAGGTCTTCAGCGCGAAGGCCCAGTCGCGCCATCCGGGCAGGGTCACGACGCGGGCTCCAGCGCGAGCCCGGCGACCGCGCGGCCGTGGCGCTGGAGTGCTGCGAAGACCCGGAGGCTCGCTTCGAGATCGGCGCGGCTGACCCCGGCGAAAACCTGCGCCCGCAGGGTGGAGAGCTCAGCCTCGATCCGCTCGAACACTTGGCGGCCGCGGGCGGTCAGGCCCAGCACCTTGGCGCGACGGTCGGATGGATCCTCGCGGCGCACCACCAGCCCGGCGGCGGCGAGCTGATCGATCAGGCGGACCAGAGAGGGGCCTTCAATGCCGACTGCGTCCGCCAGGACGTTCTGACGCGGCGCCTCGGCCATCCGGCCGATGATGATCAGCGGGTGCGCGGTCGCGTCGGACAGGCCATGCGCCTCGGCGACGGTGTTGGCGGCGCGCCGCCAGTGCCGGCCGGTCGTCAGCAGGGCGTGCGTCACGGCCTGCTGGAGCTTCTCGTGCGTATTCGGATCGTCGATGTCGGTCACGGTCCGGTCCACCACCGCGAGGGCCCAATCGAGACGCAGGTCAATCGGATTGCATGCTGATAGATAGCATCATATCGATTATGACGAGGCGGCACCGCGCGGGAGCAGAGTTGCGGTCAACGAATGGCTTCGCCTCAAAAGACGGGCGTGCAGCATCGAAGGCATGTGCCTCGGCGTGGTGTCAGCCGCCGCCGTCGCGACCCCACGGGGGCGCTCCAGCCGGCGCCACGCTGATCGATGTCGCTCGGCCTGGATCACGCTGACTCGTTCCTCACGACGGCACGGATCGTATCGCGCCGCGTGGTCAGGACGGCGGAGGCGTCAGGCGGGATGCGTGTTGTGGATCTGTTTGAAATCCAGGGATGCCGTGTCGATCACGATCTGCGTCCGGCTGATCACTTCGAGCTTGCGCAGGATCTCGGACACATGCGCCTTCACGGTCGAGTCGCCGACCTGAAGCTCGTGGGCAATCTGCTTGTTGAGCTTGCCCTGCCGGATCATCATCAGCACTCGCAGCTGCTGAGGCGTCAGCCGGGCGAGGCGTTCGGGCAAGGGCGCCTTCTTGCTCCGCGGCGCCGGTGCACTGGCCTCGGTGAAGCCCGGCGGCAGGAACAGCGCGCCGCTCATCACCTCGGTGATCGCCCGGGTGAGCGTCGCCTTGTCCATCGCCTTCGGGACGAACCCGGCCGCGCCGTGCTGCAGGGCCTCGCGCACGATGCGCGGATCCTCGTGGCCGGACACGATCAGGATCGGGATGCGCGGGAAGCTCGCCCGGATGGTGATCAGACCGTCGAACCCGGTGACGCCGCGCATCGACAGGTCGAGGAGCGTCAGGTCGATGTTACGGTTCGCTGAGAGGACTGCGCACGCCGCCTCGATCCCGTCGGCCTCGTGCAGAACCGCATCCGGATGCGCGAGGCGGATCGTGGCCGCCAGGGCGTCACGGAACAGGGGATGATCGTCGACGATCAGGAGATGCACGGACACCTCGGTCCTTCGCTCGAGATCCTCACAGGATCCGCCGAAAACGCGGGCGGGAGGTCCGAAAGGTGATGGAAGCAGCCCCGGGGCGCAAGCGGGTGTTGAGACGGCCGCCGTTGCGCCCCGAGGCCTGAGCGTGCCGGCCCGATCCGGAACCGGCACGCTTTCTTCGGTGCGCCTCAGCGCGACGCCACCGTCTTCGGCAGCTTGAACGCCCAGAAGCTGCCGCCCTGGTTGATGCCGGCGGTCGACTTGGCCACCTCGCCGCCCCACAGCGGAACCGCGCCGCCCCAGCCGGCCGCGACGCCGACCCACTGCTCGCCGTCCTGCTCCCAGGTGATCGGCGAGGAGACCACGCCGGTGCCGACCTGGAACTTCCACACCTCCTCGCCGGTCTTGGCGTCGAAGGCCTTCAGGAAGCCCTCGGGCGTGCCGGTGAAGACGAGGTTGCCCGCGGTGGTGAGCACGCCGGCCCAGAGCGGGGCCTTGTTCTTGTACTCCCACACGACCTTGCCGGAGGCCGGGTCGATCGCCTTGAGCGAGCCGATATGGTCGTCGAAGACCGGCTTGATGGTGAAGCCGGCGCCGAGATAGGCCGCGCCCTTCTTGTAGTTCACCGGCTCGTTCCAGATATCCATGCCCCACTCGTTGGAGGGCACGTAGAAGAGCTTGGTGTCGGGGCTGTAGCCGATCGGCATCCAGTTCTTGCCGCCGAGGAAGCTCGGCACCGCGAAGACCGACTTGCCCTTCTTGTCGTCGCCGGTCGCCTTGCTCGGGTCGCCGGGCCGGTTCTCCTCGTTGTAGATCGGGCGGCCGTTCTCATCGATGCCCTTGGCCCAGTTGATCTTCTCGACGAACGGCGTCGCCGAGATGAACTTCCCGTTGGTCCGGTCCAGGACGTAGAAGAAGCCGTTGCGGTCGGCGGTGGCGCCGGCCTTGATGGTCTTCCCGCCCTTGTTCAGGTCGAACGGCACGAACTCGTTGACGCCGTCGAAGTCCCAGCCGTCGTGCGGGGTGGTCTGGAAGCCCCAGACGATCTCGCCGTTGTCGGGGTTGAGGGCGAGGCGCGAGGACGTCCACTTGTTGTCGCCCGGCCGCAGCCAGGAGTTCCACGGGCCCGGGTTGCCGGTGCCGAAGTAGATCAGGTTGGTCTCGGGGTCGTAGGTGCCGCCGAGCCACGTGGCGCCGCCGCCGAACTTCCACATGTCGCCGGGCCAGGACTCGTTGACCTTGCCCGTCATGGTCGAGGGCTTGCCGTTGAGCTCGCCCATGTGGCCCTCGATCACGGGGCGCTTCCACACCACCTCGCCGGTCTCGGCGTCGCGGGCCTCGATGCGCCCGATCACGCCGAACTCGCCGCCGGACACGCCGGTGATGATCTTGCCCTTCACGATGATCGGGGCGGCCGTGTAGCTGTAGCCGGCCTTGAAGTCGTCGATGTCCTTGCGCCAGACCACCTTGCCGGTCTTGGTGTTGAGGGCGACGAGCTTGGCGTCGAGCGTGCCGAAGTAGACGTTATCCTTGTAGAGCGCGGCGCCGCGGTTCACCACGTCGCAGCAGGGCAGGATGCCCTCCGGCAGGCGGGCGTCGTATTCCCACTTCTTATCGCCGGTGCGGGAATCGATCGCGTACATGCGCGAATACGAGCCCGTCACGTAGATGATGCCGTCCTTCACCAGCGCCTGGCTCTCCTGGCCGCGCTGCTTCTCGCCGCCGAAGGAGAACGACCACGCCGGGACGAGGCTCTTGATGTTGTCGCGATTGAGGGTCTTCAGCGGGCTGAACCGCTGCGCCTGCGGCCCGAGGCCGTAGGTAACGACGTCGCCGGGCGTCTTGGCGTCGTTGATGATGTCCTGCTCGGTGACGCCTTCGGCCATGGCCGGGAGGGCGCCGGCCGCCACGAGGGCAGCGACGCCCACCGCGGCGAGAAACCGGGTCCGCATTCTCATGACGTATCCTCCGTCTTCGACTCCGGTCCGTGCGGCCGGAGCATTCGGGTTTCGGCGTGATCCGCACGAGTCGCGGGGCGCCCCCTTGAAAACAGAGGCTATCGATGTTCTCAGAGAAGTCTTATTGGCCATTGGTCCAATGAGTCGGCGATTGGTCCGGCGATTAGACTGTATTTAACAGAATGGACATCGCCGTCGATCCCGGCTTTAGCCCGGAGCGGCGGCGTGTGGCCTTGCGGGATCGTGTAACGCCTGCGGCATCAGCAGCGCCCCGAACCGCGCCCTTGTCGTGAGGTGCCGAAGCGGAGCGCGGCCTCGAAGGAGGGCTCCAGGGATCGCGACGCCTTCCGGGGGGCTCCTTCGAGGCGGCTTGCGCCGCATCTCGGCAGGGAGGGGATGGGTCGGAGTTTCGGATCGATCGGCGCCCTTTCCGTGTCGTCGTCAGTCGCCACCGAAGCGCGACTCAATACCCCTTCGGCGGCGTATAGCTGACGCCATAGGTCTCGCAGATCGCCTTGAGGCGGCCGTTCGCCTTCAACGCCGTTATCGCGTCTCCGACCGCGTAGGCGAGATCCCGGGAATCGGTGCGCACCGCGCCGCCGATCTCCCAACGGGTCTTGACGAGACCTGTCGAGGGAACGGTCGCGATCGGATTGTCGTCCTTCGGCGCCCTGGCGGCGGACAGGGCCGCCTCGATCGCCGCCCGGGTGCCGGCCAGGATCGGGGCCTCGCCGGTGAGATATGCCTTCGCGGCCTCCTCGAAGCTCTTGTAGTGCTTCAGGTTCGGGCGGAACCGGCCGCCCTGCGCGGTGAGCAGCATCAAGTCGGCCGCGCTCGTGCCCTCCAGGGCGACGCTCCGGTCGCCGATGTCATCCAGCCGGTCGAAACCCTCCAGTGCGTCCTTCCGGTACGCGAAGGCGATCTCCTGCTCGAGATACGGGGCCGTGAAGAACACTTGGTCGTTGCGCAGGGCGAGCTGCCGATCGGTGGGCACGTGCAGCATCAGGTCGGCGAGCGGCGTTCCCGCCAGATCCCCGCGCCACAGATTCAGGCGTAGGTCGCCGTCGACGTTCTCGCCGGCATCGACCACGCGCAGGTCGAGCTTCACCTTGAGCGTCTCGGCGATGGCCCGGGCGAGGTCGCCGTCGATGCCCTGAGGCTTGCCCTTCACCTCGTCGGAGAACGGGGCGTTGTCGCCGTAGACCGCCACCCGCAGCGTTCCGTCGGCGACGACCTGATCGAGCGGACGGGCGGCGGCCTCCGGCTGGAACCGGAGCGCCAGCACGAGCCCGCAGGCCGTGAGGAGCTGCGCCCTATTCCTCATGCTTCGACTCGATGTAGCTGCGGATCGCCCAGAGGCCTTCCTGCGAGATGATCCCCTCGAAGGCCGGCATCTTGGTCACGCCGTTGATCACCGCGCCGTGCTTCATGCGCTCGACGAAGTATTCGTCGCCTTCCTTGCCCTGCGGCAGGTATCGCAGGTCCGGAGCGAGGCCGCCGGAGATCATCTCCAGGCCGTGGCACCGGGCGCAGTTCTGGTTGAAGCCGGAGGCGCCGATCGAGATGGCGTGCGCGTCGCCCTTGTAGGGGTTCTCGGTGACCCACTCGGTGCCCAGCGGCTTCAGCCCGTCGGTCTTGACCGGCTGGGGCTGAACGTCGCCGTGCCCGAGGGCGCTGCCGGCTCCGACAGCCAGTCCGAGCGCCACGAGCACGCCCCCCGTCGCCGTCTTCATCCTGCGCATCCGCCGCCTCCCGTCGTCTTTGAACGACGGTTAGCAAGGTCCGGGCGCCCGACCCATTATGCTTTGGTACGGTTCGACTGGGTTATGTCCATCCACAATTTGTGTTGCACTGCATCAAAACTGATGGGTGCACCTTGGTCCAATATCGGCACGCAACATCAAGCCCGTAGGATCCGCGGCAACGAACAGAACCGCGGGGATGTGAGGAGACGGGCGAGGATGGTGTCCCCCGGTGCGCGGCGGGTCTGGACGTGCGGACGGTCCCTGGCCGCACTGCTTCTGCCGTTCGCCTTCGCGAGCCTGGCGCAGGCCCCCGCGGCCGAGGCCGTGACCCCGGTTGCCGGGCCACCCCTCACGATCCACTACCTCGAGCGGCGGGTCGAGCGGCCGGTACCCCTCAACAACGAGGATCCGATCCCCGATGACGAGGGTGCGAAGGGCGCGGAACTCGGCCTGAGGGATTCGAACGCCACGGGCCGGTTCCTCGGCCTGAGCTTCGGGCTCGACGCGAGCGTAATCGAGCCGGGTGACGACATCCGCCAGGCATTCCGCGACCTCGCCGACCGCCGCTTCGTGGTGCTGAACGCGCCGGCCGCCGACGTCCTCGCCCTCGCCGACCTGCCGGAGGCGCGGGGCAGCGTGCTCCTCAACATCGCCGCCCCGGACACGCGGCTGCGCGACGCCGACTGCCGGCGGAACCTGCTCCACGTCCTGCCGTCCCGCGCCATGCTGACCGACGCGCTGGTGCAGTTGCTCGCGTTCAAGCGCTGGTCGCGGATCCTGCTGGTGACCGGGCCGGCGCCCGGGGACGCGCTCTACGCCGAGGCGCTGAAGCGCAGCGCCCGGAAATTCGGGGCCCGCATCGTCGTCGAGTCCCGCTACGACCCGCAGGGCGGCGATGTCCGCGACACGGCGCTTCGCGAATTCGCCCTGCCGACCCGCGGGCCCGAGCACGATGTGGTGGCGGTGGCCGACGAGGCCGGCGCCTTCGGAGCGAGCCTGAACTACAACACCGCCGCGCCCCGGCCGGTCGTTGGCACGCAGGGGCTCTCGCCTGCCGCCTGGGGGCGGCCCGTGGAGGCCTGGGCGGCCGTGCAGCTCCAGGGCCGGTTCCGGAAGATCGCCGGGCGGCCGATGCGGCCGGTCGACTGGGCCGGATGGATGGCGGTGCACGCGATCGGCGAGGCCGCCGTGAAGGCGCGCAGCACCGATCCCGCCACGGTCCGCGCCGCCCTGGCGGCGCCCGGCTTCGAGGTCGGCGGCTTCAAGGGCCGGCCGCTGAGCTTCCGCGCCTGGGACGGGCAGCTGCGCCAGCCGGTCTTCCTGCTCTGGCCCGGGGCCGTCACGGCGACGGCGCCGATCGAGGGCTACCTCCACCACCGCACGGAACTCGACACCCTCGGCCTTGACGAGCCGGAGAGTGCCTGCCGCGCGTTCTCGGGGACATCAGGATGAGCTGGCTCGCCCCCATCGCCCTCCTGCTCTGCCTATCGGCCCCGGCGCAGGCCGAGGAGATCTTCGTCACGAACGAGCGCGACAACACCGTCTCGGTGATCGACGGCGACAGCTTCGCGGTGATGCGCAACTTCCCGGTCGGCCGGCGGCCCCGGGGGCTGACCTTCTCGAAGGACGGGCGGGCGCTCTACGTCTGCGCCAGCGATTCCGACGCCGTGCAGGTGATCGACCCGGATACCGGCGAGGTCCGGCACAACCTCCCCTCAGGCGAGGATCCGGAGCAGTTCGCGCTGGCGCCGGACGGGCGCACGCTGTTCATCGCCAACGAGGAGAACGCCACCACCACCGTGGTGGACGCGCAGACCCGCAAGGTCCTGGCGCAGATTGACGTCGGCATCGAGCCCGAGGGTGTGGCGGTGAGCCCGGACGGCCGCACCGCCGTGACCACCTCCGAAACCACCAACATGGTCCACTGGATCGACACGAGGAGCCTGGAGGCGGTGGACGCCACGCCGGTCGGGCAGCGGCCGCGCTTCGCGGCGTTCTCGGCGGACGGGACGCGCCTCTGGGCCTCCTCGGAGATCGGCGGAACCGTCTCGGTGATCGATGTCGCCACCCGCAAGGTCGCCGAGACGATCGCGTTCGCCGTGAAGGGAATCGCGCCCGACCGGATCCAGCCGGTGGGTATCCAGATGTCGAAGGACGGTCGCCACGCCTTCGTGGCTCTCGGTCCGTCCGATCGAGTCGCGGTCGTGGATACCGCGACCTTCCAGGTCGAGAGCTACATCCTGGTCGGCCGCCGGGTCTGGCAGCTCGCGCTCAACGCCGCCGGTACGCGGCTCTTCACCACCAACGGCGTCTCGGGCGACGTGACGGTGATCGACGCCGAGACGTTCAAGCCGATCAAGACCGTGAAGGTCGGCCGCTTTCCCTGGGGCGCGGCGGCGCGGCCGATGACGGCGGCGCAGGCACCGGACGGGCGCGCCGCCGGTGCGGCGCCGTGAGGCTTCCGCAGTCCCGCACGGTGGCATCTCCCGCCTCCGCAGAGGCGATCCGATCCATCCATCGGCATTGGCGCCGAGGCGGCGGGACGGAGCGCGGGGCCCCGTTTCGATGCGGGAGAGGGGACCCGTCGCGTTCCGCCGTCAGCGTCCGTGTTCGACGGGGATGTGTGCCCCCCCCCAGCCGGCGGCGGAAGCCGGGAGGATGTCCGGCCGATGCGGAGGGGAACGCCTCCGAGCCCACCCGCGCTCCGGACCGCGGTGGGCGGCGGCCGGGGTCCGGTTATGCTCCTGCGCGCCGCGCTGCTTCTGCTCGTCCTGCTCCTGCCGACCCTCTCGGCCCGGGCCGGCCAACTCGATCGCGCGGCCCTCGAAAAGTATTTCCCGCCCCCGCTGGTGGTCGGCGAGAAGGACGACCGGCTCCCGGTCTGGCCGATCCTGAAGCAGCAGGCCGGCGCCTACGAGGTGTTCGCCTACGCCTTCGAATCGGTCGATCTCGCGCCGATCCCCGGCTTCGGCGGCACGCCCCCCGACCTGCTGATCGCTCTGGCGCCCGACGGCACCTTCCGCGACGTGAAGGTGATCGCGCATCACGAGCCGGTCTTCCTCGAGGGCCTCGGCTCCGAGCCGCTCTTCGCCTTCGTGGAGCAATATGCCGGCCTCTCGGCCCGGCAGGCGATCCGGGTCGGCCGACCGAACGCCCGGGCCGCCGGTGCCGCGCCGCAGACCACCGTCGACGGCATCTCCATGGCCACCGCCTCGACCCGGGTGATCAACCAGTCGATCCTGGCCTCCGCCCTCGCTGTGGCGCGCGCGAAGCTCGGCTTCGGCGCCGCCAATGTCGGCCTCAAGGTCGAGGCCAGGGCTGACCTCTACGAGCCTCTCACCCTGGCCGATCTCGTGGCCCGGGGCTGGGTCGGGCGGCTGACGGTGACGAACGCTCACGCCGCGTCGGCCTTCAAGGGAACCGGCGTGGAGGATCGGGCCGAAGGGCGCCCCGACGCGGTGCTGACCGACCTCATCGTTGCTTATCTCAACGTGCCGACGATCGGCCGCAACCTGCTGGGTGAGGTCCGGTACGACGCGCTGATGCGCGAGCTCGGCCCCGGCAACCACGCGGTGATGGTGATCAGCGCCGGGCCGGAGGACGCGCCCGAGAACCCGATCGGCGACCGGTTCGTGCTGGGCGCGGTGCCCGAACGGCTGGCCGTCGGCCAGGGCGGCCTGATCGTAAACGCCCGCGACATGGCAGTGGAGCGCCGCGACGCCGGCCGCGCCGAGGGTCTCCCGCCCGGTCCCTGGACCATCCTGCGGATCGATCAGGCCGCCGGCTTCGATCCGTCCGCTGCCTGGGTCCTGGCCGAGACCATCGTCCGCGAGCGCGGGCAGATCCTGTCGGAGAAGATCGCCCGGGCCTTCCCGGTCGAGACGAAGCTCCCCGCCGACCTGTTCACCCGCGTCCGCCCGGAGGACGGGCCGAACTGGACCGACCCGTGGCGGGCCCGGGGCCCCGAACTCGGGCTGATCGGGCTGATGCTCGCGGTGCTGGTGCCGGTCCTGAGCCGCCAGCGCGGGCTGGTGGCCGATGGTCGCCGCTTCGCCCTCTTCCGCCTGGGCTTCCTGGCGCTGACGCTCGGCTTCGTGGGCTGGTACGCGCAGGCGCAGCTCTCGATCGTAACCCTCGTCGGTCTCGTCCGCGCCGCTACCGTCAGCCACGACCTCGCCTTCCTGCTCTATGACCCGCCCTCGCTAGTGCTCTGGGTCTTCGCGCTGGCCGCGCTGGTAGCCTGGGGACGCGGCACCTTCTGCGGCTGGCTCTGCCCCTTCGGCGCGCTGCAGGAATTCGTGGCGCTGCTCGCGCGACCGCTGCGCATCCGGCAGCTCGCGGTGCCGGCGCGCCTCGACCGGGCATTGCGTCCGGTGAAGTACGTCGTGCTCGTCGGCATTCTCGGTGCCGCCGCCGCCGGATCGCCCCTCGCGGACACCGTTTCGGAGGTCGAGCCGTTCAAGACGGCCATCACCCTCTCCTTCGTGCGATCCTGGCCGTTCGTCGCCTACGCGGCCGGCCTGCTCGTTCTCAACCTCTTCGTCTACAAAGGGTTTTGCCGCTACCTGTGTCCTCTGGGCGCCGGCCTCGCCCTCCTGGGTCGAGCCCGGATCCTCGACTGGATCCCGCGCCGGGCGGAGTGCGGCTCACCGTGCCAGCTCTGCAAGGTCCGCTGCCGCTACGGTGCCATCGCGCCCTCCGGCCGGATCGACTACGCCGAGTGCTTCCAGTGCATGGAGTGCGTGACGATCATCCACGATCCCGAGCAATGCGTGCCGCAGGTGGTGGCGCGCAAGCGGGCGCACCGCGCCGCGCCCCGGCCGGTGACCGTCGGATGAGTGCGCCGGCTCGTTTCACCCCCGCGCGCCGCCACGTCCTCATCGGGGCTGCCGGACTCGCCGGGTTCGGCGGAATCGCGGCGTTCTGCGCCTCCGCGGCGTCGCGGGGGCTGACGCTGCGAACCCGCGCCGGCCTCGCCTTCGGCACGACCGTGGCGCTCACGGCCGCGGGGCCGGACGGCTCCGCGGTCGAGGACGCGCTGAGCGACGGCTTCGCGACGATGCGCGCCGTGGAGGCGGCCGCCAGCCTGTTCCTGGCCGACAGCGCCCTGGCGCGGCTCAACCGGGACGGCATCCTGGAGGCGCCCGATCCGCACCTCGTCGCCCTGCTGCGCTTCGCCCTGGCCCTCGCGGACGAAACCTGTGGCGCCTTCGACCCCACCGTGCAACCGCTCTGGCCGGTCTGGGCCGGCGCCGCCGCCCGGGGCGAGCAACCGGGGGCTGGCGCCCTCCGCGCGGCCCTGGCGCAGGTCGGCTGGCGGCGCGTGCATCTCGGCACGGACCGCATCGTGCTGGAGCCCGGAACGGCGCTGACCCTGAACGCCCTGATCCAGGGCTACGCCGCCGACCAGGTGATGGCGGCGCTCCGGGCGCGCGGCATCGGCGATGCCTTCGTGGATACCGGTGAGTTCGGCGCGTCCGGCTCGCATCCGGACGGCACGCCCTGGCGCCTGGGACTCGCCGATCCCCGCGACCCCGCCGTCGTCGCCACCGTGATCGCCCCGTTCGCCGGCTTTGCGGCGACCTCGGGCGACTACGCCATGCGCTTCTCGGACGACCGCACCGACCACCACATCTTCGACCCGGCGACGGGCCGGTCCCCGCCCGGCCTCGCCTCGGTGACGGTGACGGCGCCGACGGGACTGCTCGCCGACGGGCTGTCGACCGCCTGCATGGTCCTGGGGCGCGCGCGCGGCGCGGATCTCGTCGCGGCCCATCCGGGCTGCGCCGCGCGCTTCACCGGCAAGGTCTGATCAGGCGGCGCGGACGGAGGCCAGGAAACTTTCGACCTCGGCCCCCGGATGGTCGAACTGGTTCGACAGCGCCGAGGCCGAGGCCAGCACGCTGCCGGCGGTCGCCCCGGTGGCCTCGACGGTGCCGGCCGCCGCCTCGGCGACCGTGCGCACGATCCCGTTCACGACGGCCACCGCGGCACGGGCATCGCCACGTCGAGGGTCAGGTGATGCATCGCGATGGCGGCGGTCGCCGCGAGGATCACGCGCCGGTCGCACCATCCGACGAGCACGGCCAGGCAGGCGAAGAAGGACATGTGCAAGTCGATCTGCCAGCGATGACCGGTGAAGACGGTGAGAAGGCTTGCCGCCATGCCGATCAGGGCCAACCCGCTGACGATCTGGGTGGCCGGCCCGACCGGATCATTCAGCCACAGGAGCGTCACGGTTCCCGCGAGGATCGCCGCGGCGACGACCGGTGCCAGGGGCGGTAGCCCGCCGCCCAGGAGCGCTTCGGCGGCGGCAACGGCAGGAACATGAGCCCACAGGGCCGGAATGAGGCAGCGCCCGAAGTTGCGCCGGATCGCGTCGAGATGGTTCATGGTGCGGGACGACCGAGACCCGGTCCGGGCCCTGACGTGAGATGCGTGCTCTGCGACGGGCGACCGCAGAGCCCTCCGATGCGCCCGTCGAGGACGAGGCGGGCGCCGGCTCCGTAGAGTCGCCGGGCGAACCCCTCGGGATCGGCATGGGCGATCACGATGTTCGGCCGGCCGCCGAGGCCCTGCCGGGCCGGGGTCCTCGCCCTACTTGCCCGGATCCCCACGGCGCGGCCCCTGCATGTGCGGCGACGGGGACGGCCGTCAGGAGATCGCGTGTGACCGAGGGAATCGAGGCGACTTGGCCGACGGACGTCTGGGCGGAGCAGGATCCGGATGCGGCGGGATTCGATGCCGAGCGGCTCGCCGGAGCGGTCGCCTTCGCCGAGGCCAGCGAGAGCGCGTGGCCGCGCAGCCTCTACTATCCCGATGGGCGCTATGTCGGAATCGTCGAGTGGAACGAGCGCGGGCCCTGGAGCGACATCGCCGGTCCGGTGCGCCCGCGGGGCGGACCCGCCGGCGTGATCCTGAAGGGCGGACGCCGCGTCGCCGCCTGGGGCGATACGCGCCGTCCGGACATGACCTTCTCGATCGCCAAGAGCTACCTCGCGGTGCTGGCCGGCCTCGCCCATGACGACGGGCTGATCCCCGACGTGGATGCGCCGGTGCGGGCGAGCGTGCCCGATCCGCTCCTCGACGGGCCGCATAACGGCGCGATCACGTGGCGCCACCTGCTGCAGCAATCGAGCGAGTGGCAGGGCACGTTGTTCGGCAAATCCGATCAGGTCGACCACTTCCGGCAGATCGGCCCCCGGGCCGACAACAGCCGCAAGGGGGAGAAGCGGGCCCTGCGTCCGCCGGGCACCTACTACGAGTACAACGACGTGCGGGTGAACCTTCTGGCCTACTGCCTGATGCGCCTCTTCGGCCGGGCGCTCCCGGAGGTGCTGCGCGCCCGGATCATGGACCCGATCGGCGCGTCCCAGGACTGGGCCTGGCAGGGCTACGACACCGCCTGGGTGGAGGCCGGCGGCGTACGGATGCAATCTGTGCCGGGTGGCGGCCATTGGGGCGGCGGCCTGTTCATCGGGACGGACGACCACGCCCGGTTCGGGCTGCTCATCGCCCGGGGCGGGGCCTGGGACGGACGGCAGCTCCTGTCGGCGCGCTGGATCCGCGCCATGCTGACCCCCTCCCCCACCCTCGACAGCTACGGCTATCTCTGGTGGCTGAACCGCGGGGCGACCGCCAAACCGCAGCTTTCCGCCTCCGCCTTCAGCGCGCTCGGAGCGGGCAACAACGTGATCTGGTGCGATCCGGAGCGCGACCTCGTGGCGGTCCTGCGCTGGATCGACAAGGCCGCCCTCGACGACTTCTTGCTCCGGTTGATGGCGGCCCTGCGGGACTAAGGGCGCCGATCGACCGCGGCCGGATCCGCCCGCGGTGGGGGGCACCGACATGGTCGGTGACGGCCCGGGTACACAGGGCACATCGGCCCGGCTCGGAGAGTACAGGTAGTAGCCGGGGAAGAACCCCTCCCCGTCATCGGTGACCTGTATCGGCCGACGGGATCCGAAATTTACGGCGGTCTGCGGTTCAAACGGGCGGGCGAGACCGAAGCCCCTGCGAGACTGAAGCCCCTGCGAGACCGAAGCCCCTGCACGTGTCCCGGGCCATCAGCCCGCCGCCAAAGCCGCGATCGTCTCGGCCATCGCGCGGGCCCGGGGGACGAGGCTTGCCACCTCCAGGTACTCGTCGGGCGAATGGGCCTTCCCGCCGACGGGTCCGACGGCGCAGAGGGTCGGGCAACCGACGCTGGCGGTGAAGCCGGAATCCGCGCAGCCTCCGGCGAACTCGCCCTCCACCGGCGTGCCGTGCCGCGCGCTGACGCGCGCGTAGGTCTCGAACAGGGTCCGCGAGGCCTCGTCCTGCACCAGCGGCAGGAACTCGCCCTTGATGGTCAGGCGCGCGGTCGTGCCGGGCACCGTGGAGCGCTCCACGATCGCGGCGATCCGGCCCATGGCTGCCCCGCGATCGGGCGGCGTGACGTAGCGCAGGTCGATCTCGCAGGTCGCCCGGGGCGCCACGGTGTTCACCGACTGGCCGCCCGCGACGAGCCCGACATTCACCGTGGTGCCGCGGTCGAGATCGGTGATCGCGTGGAACGCGATGGTCTTGTGGGCAAGCTCACCGATCGCGCTGCGCCCGTCCGCGTAATTGCCGCCGGAATGGGCCGCCTTGCCCACGATTTCGAGGTGCATGAACACGCCGCCCTTGCGGCCGGTCACCACGTTGCCGGTGGGCCGACCCGGCTCGGAATTCAGCACCGCCCGGGCGCCGCGCGCGGTCTCCTCGATGATCGGTCGGCAGGCCGGCGATCCGATCTCCTCGTCGCTGGTGAACAGGCCGATGAGCGGCACCGGCGCGCCGGTCCGGTGGAAGGCCGCCAGCACGAAGGCGTTCATCACGAGGCCCGCCTTCATGTCGGCGACGCCCGGCCCGTAGGCGCGGCCCTCCGTGATGCGGAACGGGCGATGCGCCACCTCGCCCCTCGGAAAAACCGTATCGCGGTGGCCCATCAGCACGACCGGCCGGTTGCCGCCTCCGGACCCGGCGACCTGAGCCTTCAGCGCGTCCCCGTAGCCTTCGACCGGGACCGTCGTGACCGGAACGCCGTGCTCGGCCAGGAAGGCCGCGATGCGGGCGCCGACCGCGTCGACGCCCGGCTTGTCGTAGGAGCCGGAATCGATGTTCACCAGCTCCGCGAGGAGGGCCAGCATGGCCCCCTCCTGGCCGTCGAGCCAGTGGAGGACGTCGGCGTCACGTGCGGTCATGGGGGGCCTCGTCGCGGGCACGTCGGGCGCATCCCACTCGCGAGGACGGCGCCGTGAGGGAGCGGATCGCGGGCATACGACGCCGTGGGCCTATTCCACGGTGACCGACTTGGCGAGGTTCCTGGGCTGGTCCACGTCTTTCCCCATGAACACCGCCGTGTGGTAGGCGAGCAGCTGGATCGGCACCGCGTACACGATCGGCGCCACGGTGGCGTTGACCGCCGGCATGGTGAAGGTCGCGAGCGTGTCGAGCCCGTGCTCGGCCGCGCCCTTCGCGTCGCCGATCAGTACGATGCGCCCGCCGCGGGCGGCCACCTCCTGCATGTTCGACACCGTCTTCTCGAACACCGCGTCGTGCGGCGCGATGACGATCACCGGCACGCTCTCGTCGATCAGCGCGATCGGCCCGTGCTTCAGCTCGCCCGCCGCGTAGCCCTCGGCGTGGATGTAGCTGATCTCCTTCAGCTTCAGCGCGCCCTCCAGCGCCATCGGATAGCTGGTGCCGCGGCCGAGATAGAGGACGTCCCGCGCCTTCGCGACCTCCCGGGCCAGCACCTCGATCGCCGATTCGTGGGTCAGCGCCTCGGCCATCAGGCCCGGCGCCTTGATCAGCGCGTCGACCAGCCGCCGCTCGCCGGCCGCGTCGAGCGTGCCCCGCGCCCGGCCGGCCGCGATGGCGAGGCACAGCAGCACGGTGAGCTGGCACGAGAACGCCTTGGTCGAGGCCACGCCGATCTCCGGCCCCGCCAGGGTCGGCATCACCACGGAGGATTCCCGCGCGATGGTCGAGGTCGGCACGTTGACCACGCTCAGGGTGTGCTGGCCCTGGCTCTTGGCGTAGCGCAGCGAGGCCAGGGTGTCGGCGGTCTCGCCCGATTGCGAGATGACCAGCGTCAGCCCGTCGCGCTCCAGGGGCGCCTCGCGGTACCGGGCCTCGGAGGCGACGTCGATCTCGACGGGCAGGCGCGCCACCTGCTCGAACCAGTAGCGGGCGACGAGGCCCGCGTAATAGGCCGTGCCGCAGGCGGTGATGTAGACGCGGCTGAGCTTGGCGAAGTCGAAGGGCAGCGCCTCCGGCAGCATGACCCGGCCCTGCGCCATATCGACGTAGTGGGCGAGCGTGCGGCCCACCACCTCGGGCTGCTCGTGGATCTCCTTCGCCATGAAATGGCGGTACTCGCCCTTATCGATCCGGTAGGCCTGCGTGGCGATCTTCTGGCGCGGCCGCTCGACCGTGGCGCCCGACGCGTCCCGGATCTCGGACCCGCTCCGCGACAGGATCGCCCAGTCGCCCTCGTCGAGATAGGTGATCGCGTCGGTGAACGGGGCGAGGGCCAGGGCGTCGGATCCGAGATAGGTCTCGCCCTGGCCGAAGCCGATCGCCAGCGGCGCGCCGTGGCGGGCGCCGATCAGCAGGTTCTCCTCGCCCGCGAAGATGAAGCCCAGCGCGAAGGCACCGCGCAGCCGCGGCAGGGCCGCGGCCACCGCCTCCACGGGCCCCATCTGCCGGTCCATGTTGCGGCTGACGAGCTGGGCGACGACCTCGGTGTCGGTCTCGGTCTCGAACACGACCCCGTCGGCCTCGAGCTCCTGCTTCAGCTCGCGGAAATTCTCGATGATGCCGTTATGGACGACGGCCAGCCGCTTGGTCGCGTGCGGGTGGGCGTTGGTCTCGTTGGGCCGGCCGTGGGTCGCCCAGCGGGTGTGGCCGATGCCGATCGTGCCGGTCAGCGGCTCCTGATCGAGCTTGGCCTCCAGGTTGACGAGCTTGCCGGAGGCGCGCCGACGCGCCAATCGGCCATGCTCCAAGGTGGCGATGCCGGCGGAATCGTAGCCGCGATATTCGAGCCGGCGCAGGGCCTCGATCACCTGCCCCGCCACCGCGTCGCGCCCGACGATGCCGACGATGCCGCACATGAAACTGTCTCTCGCTTCGACGCCCGGATGGCCGCGCGAGGGCGCTGCGCAAGGTCCGGGCCGTCCCGCTCAGCGCGGGCCCAAGCGTGACTTGTACCGGATCGGGGTGGCGCAGTGCCAGCCCCCGTGCGAGGCCCGCCGGCCGGGCGTCACAAGCCCTTCGCGCGCCGCGCCTTCTCGGCCTGCAGAGCCGCGCGCTTCTCCCTGGCCCAGCCCGGCTTCACCGCCTGCCTTCCGCGGGCGACCGCCATGGCGTCGGCCGGCACGTCGTCGGTGATCACCGAGCCCGAGGCCACGTAGGCCCCCTCCCCCACGGTGACCGGGGCGACCAGCGCCGTGTTCGAGCCGATGAAGGCGCCCGCGCCGATCATGGTCCGGTGCTTGAGCACGCCGTCGTAATTGCAGGTGATCGTGCCGGCGCCGATATTCGCCTTGGCGCCGACCTCCGCGTCGCCGAGATAGGTCAGGTGCGCGGCCTTCGCGCCCGCGCCCATCCGGGCGTTCTTCAGCTCGACGAAATTGCCGAGTTCCACGCCGGCCTCCAGCACGGCGTGGCCCCGCAGCCGCACGAACGGTCCGATCCGGACGCCCGCCTCCAGGCTGGTCTCGGTGAGATGCGCGAAGGACCGCACGGTGCAGCCATCGGCCACCCGCACACCGGGACCGAACACGACGTTGGGCTCCACGATCACGTCGCGCCCCAGCAGCGTGTCGTGGCTGAGGAACACCGTCTCGGGGGCGATCAGGGTCGCCCCGCCCAGCATGGCGGTGCGCCGCAGCTGCGCCTGGATCGCGGCTTCCGCGACGCTGAGCTGCACCCGGTCATTGACGCCCTGCGCCTCGGCCTCGTCCACCGGCACCACGGCGACCGCTAGGCCGTCGGCCGCCGCCAGCGCCACCGCGTCGGGAAGGTAATACTCGCCGGCGGCATTGTCGTTGCCGATGCGGGTCAGCAGCGCCAGGGCGTGCCGCCCGGCGAGGGCCATCAGGCCGGCGTTGCACAGGGTCACGGCGCGCTCGGCCGCGCTCGCGTCCTTCTCCTCGCGGATTGCCAGGACGCGCTCGCCCTCGGTGAGCACGCGGCCGTAGCCCGTTGGCGTCGCGGTCTCGAAGGCCAGCACGGCGACCGCCGCGCCGTCGGCGAGGGGCGCGCGCAAGCGCAGGAACGTCTCGGCGGTGACCAGCGGCGTGTCGCCGAAGGCGATCACCACGTCGTCGTCCGGATCGGCCAGCACGTCCCGCGCGGCCAGGACGGCATGGGCGGTGCCGAGCCGCTCGGCCTGCGGGAAGACCCGTGCGCCGGGAGCCGCCGTCGCGATCTCGGCGGCGACGTCGTCGCGGCCGGGCTCGGCCACGACGGCGATCCGGCCCGCGCCCGCCGCCTGCACGGCGGCCAGGACATGGCCGAGCATGCTGCGCCCGGCGATCCGGTGCAGCACCTTCGGCAGGTCCGAGCGCATCCGCGTGCCTTTCCCGGCCGCAAGCACGATGGCGGTGAGGCTGCGCGAGGGCGTTCCGGTCGGTGTCATCGCAGGTCCAGGCGTCGTGATCCGGCGCCACGGATGGGCCGGACCGGCCTTCGGCGCAAGCCCGGCCGGGATCTCAGCGCAGAGCCACGGCCGCCTGGTGGGCGGGAACGTGGGCGAAGTGTTCGCGACGGCGCTCGATCGAGCTCGGGATCCGCAGCGACTCCCGGTACTTGGCCACTGTCCGGCGGGCGATGTCGACCCCCTCCCCGCGCAGCTTCTGCACGAGCGCGTCGTCGGAGAGCACGTCGTTGGGCGCCTCGCCATCGACGAGTTGCTTGATGCGGTGGCGCACCGCCTCGGAGGAATGGGCCGCCGCGCCCGCCGCCCCGGGGATCGCCGCGGTGAAGAAGTACTTCATCTCCAGGGTGCCGCGGCTCGTACCGATCGCCTTGTTGGAGGTGACCCGCGAGACGGTCGACTCGTGCATTCCGATCGCCTCGGCCACCGTCTTGAGGTTCAGCGGGCGCAGGTGCGTGACGCCGTGGACGAAGAAGCCGTCCTGCTGGCGCACGATCTCGGTGGCGACCTTGAGGATCGTGCGGGCTCGCTGCTCCAGGGAGCGGGTGAGCCAGTTGGCGTTCTGCAGGGCCTCCGACAGGAAGGCCTTGTCGCCCTCGGCCGAGGCGCCGCGCACGACGCGGGCGTAGTAGCTCTGGTTGACCAGAACCCGCGGCAGGGCCTCGCCGTTCAGCTCGATCAGCCAGGATCCGTCCGGCGCGGCCCGCACGAACACGTCGGGGATCAGCACCTCGACGGCGCTCGACCCGAAGGCCCGGCCGGGCTTGGGATCGAGGCGGCGGATCTCGCCCAGCATGTCGACGAGATCCTCGTCGTCCACGCCGCAGAGCCGCCGGAGCGCGGCGAAGTCGCGCTTAGCCACGAGATCGAGGCGCGAGACCAGCGCCTGCATGGCCGGATCGAACCGGTCGCGCTCGCGCAACTGGATCGCGAGGCATTCGGCAAGGTCCCGGGCCGCGACGCCGGGCGGGTCGAAACTCTGCACGACGCCGAGCATCCGGGCCACGAGTGCCGGATCGGCGCCGAGCCGCTCGGCCACGCCCTCCACGGTCTCGCGCAGGTAGCCGGCCTCGTCGACCGCGTCGATCAGGAAGCCGCCGACGAGCCGTTCGATGGGCTCGCGCGTCGCGAGGTCGAGCTGGCCGGCCAGGTGATCGCGCAGCGAGGTCTCGGCCGTGAGGGTCGCCTCGAAATCCGGGGCCTCGGCGTCGAAGCTCCCGCCGGTGCTGCCGTACGGGGGCGGCGTGAGCGAGAGCATGTCGCCCCCGGCAGCCTCCCGCGCCTGAACCGGCGACTCGTCGGGGAAGACGTTGTCGAGCCGCGTGTCGAAATCGCTCTCGATCTCGCTCCGGCTGGGATTAAGGTCGGTGGACAGCCACGCTTCGGGCTCCGCCGTCTCGAAGCCGTCCGAGCCGGCCTCGTCCCCGTGATCTCCAGCAGCCTCGGAGGCGTTCGTGGGCTCGGCCTCGGCGCGCTCGAGCAGCGGATTCCGCTCCAGCTCGGCGTCGACATAAGCGGCAAGGTCGAGCTGTGAGAGTTGCAGGAGCTTGATTGCTTGCAGGAGCTGCGGCGTCATCACCAGGGCTTGGCCCTGACGCACTTCCAGCCGTTGCACCAAACTCATGCGAAGCCCCGATCGCCTTTCCGACACGGTTTGTCAGCAGAAACCACACCCGCTCGGCACGGTTCTTGCTTGTCGTGTATTCAGATCTCTAGACCGATCGGTGGCGCACGTCAAAGCACCTCGGCGCCCCTGGACAGAGCGAACCCTGCAATGGGGGCTCACGTGGCGCCGGGGCCACATCTCCACGCTGCAGTTGAACGGTATGGGTGCACGCACTTAACGAAGCTTTGGATCGAGGGTCGCGACTTGTGGACGGTGTTGCTTGGGGAGCCCGCCACATTCAGGCGGCTGAAACAGTTTGATTCCAGACGCTCCCGAAGGCGAGAGCAGTACAGGCTCGCATTCCCCTGACGTTCCGATCATGGCTCGGCGAACGCCTTCGAAGCGTGGGGCCGGGCCGACGCGCGGGTCCGCCGCTGCGCACACCGCACCGCGATGGCCCATCAGAACCGCCTTCGTGCTGCCCTTTCCGGACCGACGGCGCACGGCTCGAACCGCACTGCGAGCCAGTCGACCTTCCCCCTGGCCTGGTGCCGGTGAAACCGGCCGAGACCAACCCGCACGCCGTCGTCATCAAACCCGTTGTGCTCGCTGGTTTCGAGCTCTGGCGGCAGGCGGTCGGATCGAGGTCGAACTCTTCGGCCGCAACGGCAGGACTGTCCCCGCGCTGATGCGAGGCGCCGACTCGGTTCGCGATCAGATCTTCATGCGGGTCACCGGATACGGCCGACGGATTTCCGCGCCCGCCCTGCTGGCGGCCGAAACCCGCGAATCGTTGCACATGCTCCTGCCGCGCGCCGCCCCGACCTTCCTGAGGCAGATCGGGCAGACGGCCGTCGCCTGCGCGGGAGCACCGGGCGAGGAACGGCTCGCATGCTGGCTTCGGATGCACCACGATCGGAAGGAAGAGGACGATATCTCCGTCATCCATGAATTTCTGTCGATCAGGGTGGGCGTGCGCAGGCCTCAGGCGACGGTGGCGATCCACGCGCTGGAGGGGGCCCGCTTGGTCCCGGCTCGGTGTGGGCGGATCCGGCTCCTCAGCCGTGCGCAGCTGGGTGGGCGGCCGGTCAGACTACGGGCGTGCAGAGGCCGAGTACGAGCGCCTGATCGGCCCCTTGCGCGCTCCGCGGGACGCGATCAGGTCGGCGTGTCGACGACCGCCGGTCCGGCATCGCCCCACTGCTTCGACCCGGGCGAGACGATCTGCGGACGCCTGTTCTTTCAGGCGGCACGCGGCGGAGATGCCACCTTCGACGCCCGACGGCGGGACGTGTGAACATCGACGCTTCGACCGAGTGAACCGCCGTCGCAACCTTCGGCGTCGTGGGCGAACCTAGCCTCAGCCCCTGCGCGTGCCGGGTGTCCGCTCACAACATCCCTTGTGCATCGTACACTTTTAGACAATCTCTCAGCGAAAGTCTGGAGACGCGCCGGTTCCGCCATGCCCCATCAAGGCCAAGCTTGCCCGGAGTCGGACGGGCTGCGCCCAGGCCTGACTGCACGGCCGAGTCCTTTACACAGGTTAGCGACAGGCGTCGGGCCGCGGCCCACGCTCCTGACCTGCCCGTGAGGTCCTGCGCCGTGCGCTACTTCACCGATTTCATAGACGGCCAGGGTCTATCCCGCGACGACGAGGGGCTCGACTTTGTCGGCGAGCGGGAGGCGTGTCACTCGGCCGCCGAAGCGCTGGTGGAGGCCGCGCACGACCTTGTCCGGGTCCGACCGCGGCACCTGCCTGCCATCGCGCCTGCCGATCTGCGCCTGGAGGCGCAGGTCCGGGACGCGACCGGGCGCGTGGTCTTCCGCGCCCGCCTCGCCCTCGATCTCGACTGGTCTGTCGCGGGCGACTGATCCGGCACGGGCTACCAGCCGCAATTCGGCATGGGCGCCTGGGACTTGCCGAGGGCCGACTTCTCGATCTGCACCACTGGCCCCCAGGCGTATTTCTGCGCGTGGGGCGTGACGTTGGTGAACAAGCAGCCGAGCTGGAAATGGCTCGCGCCCATCTCGCCCGAGAAGCCCATGCAGTCCAGGAAGGTCCAGGTCTTGGGCACCGGGGTCATCGATCGCCAGCGCGGCATCGCGACCGGCGCGCAGACCTTCACGGCTCCCGTCCCGTCATCTGCGTTGAGGGCGTCGCCGGCCGTCCCTCCGGTCGCGGGGGCCGCGACGCCCAACAGGAGCAGCGCCGCGAAGGCCACGCGGGCCGAACGCGCGGGTGGGAAGCGAAATCGAATCATCGGGTTACTGCATCGTCTGCCATAGGGTCGCCAGTATCGCGAAACCGACGAGGTTGTAGAAAATCACCCACAGCCACACACCCAGCACCGCCCGGCTCGGCTGGCGCGGCCTCTGCGGGCCGGGCCGCGGGCGGTGGCGATCCTCCGGCGTCGGCCAGATCGCGCCCTTGGGCGCCGTGAGCAGGCGCGTCAGGACTTCGGGCAGGTTCGGAGGCTGCGGGCCGGATGGTTGTTCGCCGTTCATGACGGCCTCGGACGCGACGGGGCTGGGGCGAGGCTTCTACCGGGCGCGGAACAGTCCCGGCAATGCGCCGAATCCGCCGCTCACAGGACCGTTCCGGGGGCTTCCGGGTCGTACCGGTAGGCCCAGGTCTCGGAGAGAAGACGGCCGCCGGACCTGAGCTGCAGGCGCATCTCCACCGGCTCCGGACCCTCGGCGTAGACCTTCAGGAAGACCCGCCAGGGACTTGGCCTGCCGTAGGGTGCCCAGGTGGCGCCCACCTCCTCGACGCTCCCGCGCGAGAGCGTCAGGGCGACCTCAGCCTTCTCCGGGTCGAGACCCGACAGGGCGGCGCCTTCGAATTCCAGCACGAACTGGCGCACCAGATTGGCCCGCCCCGGCCGCCGCTCGGCTTCGGCGAGCCAGGAACCCTTGGTGGCGCGCGTCGCCACGCAGCGGGCGAGATCCGTGGCGACCGGCTCCGCGACGGTCCAGCGCAGGCGGTAGGCGTAGCTGCGATCGGTCCCGGCTGTCGGCGGCTCAGCCGGAGCCCAGAGGGCGACGATGTTGTCGTCGGTCTCCTGATGGGTCGGGATCTCCACGAGTTGAACGCTGCCCTGGCCCCAGTCTCCCTGCGGCTCGACCCAGATGTCGGGTCGATTCTCCTCGAAACCTTCGTCGATGTAGTGATCGAAGGTGCGGTCGCGCTGGAGCAGGCCGAAGCCCTTGGGCGAACGGTCCGCGAAGGCGCTGACGCTCAGGCGCGGCGGGTTGTTCAGGGGCCGCCAGATCAGCTCGCCCGCACCGGTCCGCATCAGCAGCCCGTCGGAATCGTGGACCTCGGTGCGCCAGTCGCTGGCGAGGAACCGGCTTGTTCCCTCCGAGTACCACAGCATCGAGGTCAGCGGCGCGACGCCGAACCGCTCGACGGTTCTGCGCATGTAAAGGGTGCAGGCGACGTCGATGACGACGTGCGGTGCCTTGCGGGCGACGAACCGGTAGGCACCGGTGAGGCTTGGCCCCTCCAGCAGGGCCAGGACGGTGACGGCGCCCTTCTCCGCCGGGCTGACGTAGAAGCGCGTGAAGACCGGGAATTCCTCGGCTTTGCCCGGGCCCGGTGCTGTATCGATGGCGATGCCCCGGGCCGAAGCGCCGTACTGCTCGCCGTCGCCCGCGGCGCGGAAATAGGACGCGCCCAGGAAGGC
This sequence comes from Methylobacterium sp. E-046, assembly GCF_022829625.1. NCBI lineage: Bacteria > Pseudomonadati > Pseudomonadota > Alphaproteobacteria > Hyphomicrobiales > Methylobacteriaceae > Methylobacterium > Methylobacterium sp. E-046. The sequence goes on from NZ_JAKSYP010000255.1 coordinate 46,345, forward strand.
CAGCCAGTCGCCGTCGTCGCCGGGCTGGCCGGCCGGCACCTTCTGGAACCGGAAGCCCGCAAAGCCGGCGCCGTCCGGAACGTCCTTGGCCGGGTTGCCGGCCGGGTAGGTGAACAGGTCGTGGGCGTACAGCACCTCCCGGGCCTGCCCGCCTTCGAGGGCGTAGACCTTCACGGGATGGCGGAAGAAATTGCCGAGATGGAAGAACGTCACCGGATACGGGCTGTCGGCGAACAGCGCGTGGCCGGGCGGGTAGCGGATTTCCTGCAGCGGCCCGTAGGTCAGGGCATCGAGGGCCTTCGCGGCCGGCGCCTCGGCGGGGGGCGCGTGGGGCCGGTCCCGCAGACTTCGGGCGAGGTCCTTGAGCCGTTCGAGATCCATGGGTTCGGGCGGCGCGAGGCGCGGCCCACCCGAGGCCGCCCGTGATGGCGCCGGGAGCGGCGCGAGGGCGAGGAGCCCGAGGGCGGTCAGGACACGGCGCGTGATCAAGCTGGAGCCCCGGTGTGACGGACGGGTCCCGTGACCCGCGGGGCCTCTAAGCAGACTTGCGGCGGCAAGCCAACGGTTCGTCCGGACCGGCCGGCGATCCCGGCACGGGCCGTCTACGCGGGCAGCACCACCACCTTCGTCTTGACCGGCGTGCGGGCGTAGAGGTGGATCATGTCCTGGCTGAGCAACCCCACGCAACCGCTCGTGATGCCGGTCCCGATCGATTCGGCATCGCTGCTCGCGTAGATCGTGTAGAGGGTGTAGGCGCCGTTCTGGTAGAGATGCAGGGTCCGGGCGCCGAGCGGATTCTCGAGGCCGCCCGGCATACCGCGGGCGTATTTGGCCGCTTCGGGCTGGCGCTTGATCATCTCCTTCGGCGGCGTCCAGGTCGCCCATTCGGACTTGCGGCCGACATAGGCGTCCCCGTTCCAGAGGAAGCCCTGGCGGCCGACATTGGCGCCGTAGCGGGTGGCGGATCCGTCGCCCTCGACCCGGTAGACATAGAAGTTGGCGGGATCGACGATGATCGTGCCGGCCGCCTCCTTGGTGTCGTAGGCTACGGTCCGGCGGTAGTATTTCGGGTTGACCTTGCTGACATCAGCCGCGGGGATCGGAAATTTCTCATTCGGCATCGGACCGTAGATCTTCGCCGCTTCAGCGAGGATCAAGCTGTCGGATGTCCCGCAGCCCCCGAGCCCGAGGGCGCCGACCCCGAACGCCGAGCCGACCAGGAATGAGCGGCGGTTGAGGAGCGCCGAAGGCCGTCCGTCCCGCGCGTCCCCGTCCCTCGCGCCGGCTTCGGCGTTGCAACCTGCGATCCGCATGTCCCCGGACTTTCCCTGTTCCGCGGCGTCCGGCGGACGCACCGGCGCGCGCCTGTCGACCAGAGCGCCGAGCTGACGCTGCCGGTCGCCGGCACGTTGCACAAGCTCGACTATTCAGAGTTGTGAGCAGGTGGAATGCGTCGGGAGTATGGCCAATCCCCAACCGTGACCGGAGCTTCGCCGTAAAGCCTGCTTTGAGTACTGCTCTCCGCGGCGCAGCCGGTCGGGTCCCGGCCCAGCCGTCCCTCACCCGTGGGTCTCAGCTCCGCGGGCCGCAGGCGTCCGAACTCCCGTCGGTCGTCCAGAGGTTGGCGCCGCCACCTTGGGCGCACTGGCCGGGCAGCGCCAGCGTGATCAGCTTGGATTGGGTCCGCGCCTCGTCCTCACCGTAGCCGATCTCACCCACCATGCGGCCGGTCTTGTCGAACAGCGCGACGGTGGCCGAGTGTTCCAGGGTGTAGTCGCCGTTCCGGGTGGGCACGCGCTTGTAGGCGACGTGGTAGGCATCCGCCATCCGGGCGACCTGATCGGGTGTGCCCACGAAGGCGCGGATGCGCGGATCGAAGGCGGTCAGGTAGTCGCGCAGGGTCTCGGGGGTGTCGCGCTCCGGATCGAGCGTCACGAAGACCACGTTGAGGCGGTCCCCGGTGGGGCCCATCCGGCCGAGCGCCCCCGACAGGGTCGCCAGCGTCGTCGGACAGACCTCAGGGCAGTGGGTGAACCCGAAGAACAGGGCGGTGGGCTTGCCGAGGAGATCGGCGCGGCTCACCGGGCGGCCGTCGAGATCCGACATGGTGAAGGGGCCGCCGACTCGGCGCGGATGGCTGAACTGCGAACCCTGCTGCACGACGATCGCGCCTGTGCCGGCGGCGACCGCGGCGATCAGGGCGGCTGAGGCGATGAGGGCGAGCGGGCTCGGTGCCATGCTGTGATTCGAGGCTGCTGTGACCTGGGACGGAGCGTCGATGCCCGCAATATGGGGTGCGTCTCGGCCGGTGCGATGCCGGGCCGTCCGGGGAACCCGCCCCGGCAAGTCCGGTTGGCCGAAGACGGGCGGACCGGCATCTCGAGCCGATGCGGCTGCCGACGGGCGGGACGCGCCGTAGGGAGCGCCGCCTCACCCCTTCGATACCCGGCACGGGAGACGCCGCAGATGGCCCAGCAGATCCCCGTCGACCCCGGGGCCCGCGCGGACGATCCGCGGGCCGACGCCGTGCGGGACGACGCGACCCACGCGATCACCGACGATGTTGCCTATCAACGTCATGTCCTCGTCAACGTGGTGTTCGTCGGAACACCCGGGGCGGGGGACCGCGGCTGGGTCCTCGTCGACGCGGGCGTGATGGGCTCGAAGCGCGCGATCAGGACTGCCGCGGAGGCTCGCTTCGGCGCGGATGCCCGCCCGGCCGCGATCGTGCTGACCCACGGACACTTCGATCATGTCGGCGTGCTGGAGGATCTGGCCGAGGCGTGGGACGTCCCCGTCTACGCGCACGCCCTCGAGCGTCCCTATCTCGACGGCAGCGCCGCCTATCCGACCGCCGACCCGAGCGTCGGGGGCGGGCTTCTCGGCCGCCTGTCGCCGCTCTTCCCGACGAAACCGGTCGACGTGTCGGGCCGACTGCGGACATTGCCGGAGGATGGATCGGTGCCGCCCATGGCGGGCTGGCGCTGGATCCACACCCCGGGCCACGCACCGGGCCACGTCTCGCTCTGGCGAGAGGCCGACCGCACGCTGATCGTCGGCGACGCCTTCGTGACGACCGCGCAGGAATCGGTCTACGCGGTGGCGGTTCAGGAGCCGGAGCTGCACGGACCGCCGATGTACCTGACGATCGATTGGGACGCGGCGCGCAACTCGGTCCGGACGCTGTCCGCCCTCGAGCCGGAACGGGTGATCACCGGTCACGGCCGGCCCCTGCAGGGGATGGCGATGCGCCGGGCGCTCAACACCCTCGCGGCGGAGTTCGACCGGGTCGCGGTTCCGCGGCAGGGACGCTTCGTGGAGAAGCCGCTGCACGCCGCCGACGGCTCTGCCTACAAGGAGCCACGCTGAAGGTCACGCTGGGCACGCGACCGGTCACAAGAACGTCCGGACGGACAGGCCCTACGACGCTTCGGCCAGCTCCTCGATCTGGGCCGGCCGGCGACCGGCGCTGCCGTCCACGCCCAGGATGTCATCGATCTCCGCCTTCGGCATGGCCCGACCGAACAGGTAGCCCTGCCCGAAATGGCAGCCCTGGTCGGAGAGCCAGTCCAGGCTCGCATCCGTCTCGATGCCCTCGGCCGTGGTCGACAGGCCCAGGCTCGTGCCGAGCTTGATGATGGCGTCGACCAGCTTGGCGCGCTCGTCGCTCATGGTGATCGCGTCAACGTAGCTTCGATCTATCTTCAGCTTGTCGAACTTCAGCTCGCGCAGGTGGTACAGGCTGGAATAGCCGGTGCCGAAATCGTCGAGTGCGATCCGCACGCCGAGTTGCCGAAGCGACAGGAGCGTGGCGCGCGTGGCCTCGAGATCCTGGATGAGCGCGCTCTCGGTAATTTCCACTTCGAGGCGTTGCGGCGGGAAGCCGGTTTCGGTCAGGATCGCCAGGATGCGCTCGGCGAGCCACGCATCCTGGAACTGATGCGGTGCGATGTTCACGGCCAGGATCAGGTGGGGCGACCAGGCCCGGGCGTCGAGGCAGGCGCGGCGGATCAGGCTGTAACTGAGATCGGCGATCATGCCGGTCTCTTCCGCGATCGGAATGAAGTCCGAGGGACTGACGAGGCCGCGGGTCGGATGGCGCCAGCGGGCCAGCACCTCGACGCCGATGATCTCCCGCCCGGGCAGCGCGACCACCGGTTGATAATAGGGCTCGATGGCGCCGGTCTCGATGGCGACGCGCAGTTCGGTCTCCAAGCGCGCGCGGGCGCGCAGCTCTTCGTCCATGGCGCTCCGGAAGAACCGGTAGTTGCCGCGGCCGTCCTTCTTGCCCTGATACATGGCGAGGTCCGCCGCGTGCAGCACCGCGTCGGCGTCCGCGTGATCGGCCGAGACGACCGCCACGCCGACCGTTGCGCCGACCTTGAGATCGTTCTGGTTCCACGAGACCGGCTCGGAGATGCTGGCGATCACAGCCTGCGCGAGGCGCATCAGGCCCTCGCTGCCGTGCTCGATCGGAACCAGCATGGCGAACTCGTCCCCGCCGAGCCGGGCCGCGACGCCGCCGGCTGGAAGGAGCTGCTGGAGACGCTCGGAGACCGCACAAAGAACCGCGTTGCCGGCCGCGTGGCTGTAGAGATCGTTGACCGGCTTGAACCGGTCGAGGTCGATCAGCAGCACCGCCGCCGAGGAGCCGGTGTTCACCGCGATCAGCGACCGCTCGACCGCGTCGATGAAGCGGCGCCGGTTGGCCAGTCCTGTTAGGCCATCGTGCCGGGCGATCGCCTCGGCCTGGGCGGCGGCGGCATTCCGTTCCAGCATGAGCCGGCGGAGGAGGATCGACTTGCGGACGCTCGCGCCGCACAGGGCCAACCCCATGCAGGCGGCCAGCATCAGGAGATCGTTGAGGCTGTTGCTGACGATGAAGCCCTGCAAGGTGTCGAATGTCCCGAGGGTGACGCCCACGAACCAGATGCCGACGCCGATGACGAGCAGGCACAGCGTCTCGTACAGTTCGCCGCGTCCCCAGGTGGTCGACGTCTCGCTCGGCATGTCTTGTTTCCGGTTTCCAGCGCGTGAGCAAGGCACGGGAAATGCTAAAAGGCAGTGAATTCCAGACTCGACGAACGGTGCTCTTCCGATAATTCGGGTTCGGTTCTTAGTTTAAGCGGACTTAATATGATGTCCTGAACTGCTCCTTCGATCATCTGAGCGCAGTCTATGGTTGCGCTGTCGCTGCCCGTAATCGTCCCGCGCGGCGATCATGCCGGTTCCATGATGCTCCGCGTTCGGGCCGGGAACTGCCCGCTGCGTGAGGCGCGCCGGGACACGGCTGGCCAGCCGCCGCCCCGCCGAAGCCGCCGTGCCCGCTTGCTACTGTCCGGTCCGGGTGCGTCGTGACCCCGCCTGTCGCCGAGTTCGCGATGCCGGTTCCGGTCACCGCGGTGCGCCGCGCGATGCTGACTTCAAGATGCCTGACGGCGCCCGTCAGGCGCGCGCCACCTCAACCCTTCGGAGCCTCTGCGCGGGCGCCGGTATCGGCAGGGTTCGAGCGGAGACGGCGGCGAATGCCGGCACCGTCTCGCGCATGGGAACTGCGTGGGGCGTATCATGCGGCCGCGCGCATCGGGGCGGCCCCCGGCACGTTCGGCAGCGCGATCGTGAACGACGAGACGCCTCCGTGCCGGCGAACGCTGACACCCGGCCGGCTGGCCACTGAAGACGGAGCGTCCGGCGACACCGATCACCCGGCACGATAATATGCAGCAGGCTCACGCATGGACCGGCCCCGCCGATGCTCCGGCCCGGGCCGCGGTGGTGAAATGGTCGGAGTGGCCGGACTTGAACCGACGACCCCCTGTCCCCCAGCCTCACAAACCGGCCATTCAGGGGGAGTCAACAAGTCTCATGGGGCTTCACATCTCATTGTCGTAGCGTATCTTTCCGCGTCAGGCGTTCGCGCTGGGGTTCACGACGTTTCGCAACGTTGAACCCCAGCCGCACCCCAGGGCTCTGCGGAGACTAGTGCACGAGATGCCGGTGGTGAATTTGACCCACACGTACGTGACCGGCCTCACGGCGAAGCCGCCCGAGGCTCGCATGGAAGTCTGGGACCAAAAAACCCCGGGCCTGTGTCTACGGGTCGGCACGAACGGCTCCGGAACATGGTCATTCCGGTACCGGCCGAAGGTCGGCGGCGGGTACCAGCGGGTGACGCTGGGACGGCTGGCCGATCTCACCCTCGCCGATGCACGCGAGCGAGCGGCCCGGCACCGGGTGACGGTCGCTGACGGTGGAGATCCGCAGAGGGAGCTGAAGGCGCGCAAGTCAGCGGCCGACAGCATCTTGATCTTCGAGGCGTTGGCAGATCGATACATCGAGGAATACGCCAAGCCTCGGAAATCGTCGTGGAAGAACGATGAGGGGTACCTGAGGAGAGCTTGCGTCGCATGGGGCAAGCGTGCGGCTGCCAGCGTCACCCGCCGGGACGCGATCACCTTCCTCGACGGGATCAAGAAGGCTGCGCCGGTCAGTGCTAACCGCACGCAAACCGTTCTGGTGACCTTCTTCAATTGGAGCGTCGAGGAAGGCCACCTTGAGGTCAATCCAATCGCTGGCCTCCGCAAGCGATCGGTCGAGACGGCGAAGGACCGGGTACTGACGGATCCAGAGCTCCGCGTCCTCTGGACCGCCCTTGCCCAAAGCGAAGGCATGTCCCGCGACGTGGCCGATGCCCTTCGATTCCTGCTGCTGACAGGTCAGCGCCCGGGTGAGGTCGCCGGTATCCTGCAGTCGGAACTCTGCGACCTAGAACACCCCAATGAGGCGCGCTGGGAGATCCCCGCGGAACGGATGAAGGCTCGGCGCCTCCATGTGGTGCCGCTGCCGCCTGGTGCCCTCCAGATCCTCCGTGAAGCCATAGAGCGGCGGCGGGTGGATGGAGACGGGCGGCGTGTGTTCTCCAGCCGCTTCGTCGCCCGGGATACCTTGGCGCGTCACTCGCTCAGCCAGGCGATGCGCCGTCTGATCGCCAACCTTGAACCCGAGGGGCGCGATGGCGATGCGGTGGCATCCCTGCAAGAAAAACCCCCTACCCCGCACGATTTCCGCCGGACCGTCGGCACAGGGCTCGCGCGGCTGAAGGTCGTGAGAGAGGACCGCAAAGCCGTCCTCGCTCACGTTGAGGACGACGTCCACGGCCGGCACTATGACCTCTATGAGCGGCTCGCTGAGAAGCGCGCCGCCCTGGAAGCCTGGGACCGGCATGTCGCCTCAGTCGTAGGGAGGCAGCCATGAATGTCGAGGCTGTCCCGCCATCATGCACTAAGCGTGCAGCTTCTTTGTGGCTGACGTTGTGTCTTGCTCTCGGTGGCAAGTCGGCGATTGATCAATATGGAGACGAGATCGTTCAAGCCATAAGTAAATACCGGCGCGAGCGGAGGGTTGGTTTCAAAAGTAAAGCCCGCGCCAGGAAGATAAATCGGGTCGTATTACTGTGTGATGAGCTCATGAATGAGGTGGCGGAAAGTCGAGACTGGCTGGATGCCAATATAGAAATAATTGATCAGGATGGCGTCGATATAGAGGCAATTATCCAGGGCGAAGCCTCGCCGCTTCGGGCTCTGCGCGACAGGGTGAAAGCGGCGTTAGAGGAGGCGCCGGACCAGAGTGGAAAAGAAGCTGTATACTTTCGCCGGCGCTTTTGGTGCCGGCTAGCACTGATCTACGAAGATGCGACCGAGCGCAGGGCCGCAACGTCAAAGAATAAAGACGGTAGTATACAGGGCGATTTTGTTCGGATGATCGCTGCTGTGACAGAGTACATTAGTCCAGGCGAGCGCGTTACCTCTGACATGGTCGATCAGTTCATAGACTGGTACCGCAGTTCCGACAGCGCTGACATCCGAGACGAGATATCTGAATACCGGATGCTTTCCGCGGCGATGGGCTTCGCCGGGTAGGGGTAAATCGCTCGCGAAAATAAAAACGATTTACCCCCGTCACGTCCCGACAGGGCGTGTCTACTCAGAAGGCTGCCCTGCATCTCAGGAGGTAGCCTTGTCGTCCCGATACATCACGCAGCGCGAGGTTGAGCAGAAGACCGGCCTCTCCAGCGCAACTCTCCATCGCCTACGCCGAAAGGGCCGATTTCCGGACCCAATCAAGATCGGCGAGCGCCGTATCGCCTGGCCGGAGAACGAGATCGACACTTGGTTGGCCACCCGTGAGCGCCAGCCGCTTCGTTCTGCGTCGGCATTTTGAGGGGGCTGAGATGAGCGCCCTTATCCCTTACGGCACCTTCCCCACGCCCTACGGCGTCACCATCCCTGCATTTCACCCGGGCGGCGACACCGCCGGTGAGCCGGACCACTTCCTTTTCGACATGGATGGGACGGCCATTTTTGCCGGCATCCACAGCAAGGCCGAGCGCAAGCGCTTTGCGGAGGATGCCACGCGCCTTGGCTACGCGCCTCGCTTCGAGGACTACGGCGGCCATCCTATTCCCAAGATGCCGCTCCGGAAGCCGCGCGATCCAGCCTACCCGCGCGTCGCCGGCCTGGAGGGAGATGTACCGATTGAGGCCTGGACTACCGGCTTGCTCGATCGCTTCCAGTGGTGTGATCGCGCCGAGTTCCTGATCGGCATCATCGGACAGAACCTTGAGCGAGCAACGTGGAGCCGCCATGAATTTATGGCCGAGGTTTACCCACTTGGCCTGTCCATCATGCTTACGGCAGCCCTAGAGCGTTTTCGGTTTGAGCTGAATCGGACAGTTGGGGTTCACGCGAGGCTGTTGGGCTGATTCAGTGCGCGCTCCAGATGAGGAGCAGGGCATGGGCCGACCCTACAGCCAGGATCTGCGTGAGCGGGTAGTGGACGCGGCAGGCGTGACGTCGCGTCGGCAAGCGGCCAAGCGCTTCGGGGTGGGGGCTGCGACGGCGGTCCGCTGGATGACGGCACTGGCCACGACCGGGACGGTGGCGGCCCGACCGCAAGGGCGGGCACGCCGCTCCAAGCTCGATCCGTACGAGGCGTTCCTGCGCGGTCTGATCGCGGAGCGGGACGACATCACCCTGGAGGAGATGCGGGTCTGCCTGCGGGAGGAACACGCGCTCACGGTCGGGCTGGGAACCCTGTGGAGTTTCCTCGACGCGCGCGGCCTGACGTACAAAAAAAGACAGCCCACGCGACCGAGCAGGATCGCCCGGACGTGAAGGTCGCCCGTGAGGCGTGGTTTGAGGGCCAGCCCGATCTCGATCCCAGCCGCCTCGTGTTCCTCGACGAGACCTGGACGGCCACCAACATGGCCCGCACCCGCGGGCGCTCACCGCGCGGCGAGCGGCTGCGCTCACCCGTGCCGCACGGCCATTGGAAGACCACCACCCTGGTGGCGGGCCTGCGCCTGTCCGGGATCGCCGCGCCGTTCGTGCTGGACGGGCCGATCAACCGCGACGTCTTCCAGACCTACGTCGAGCGCGTGCTCGTGCCCGAACTCACCCCCGGCGACATCGTCGTGATGGATAATCTCGGTAGCCACAAGGGACCGGCCGTGCGCGCGGCCATCGAAGCGACCGGCGCGGAGTTGCTGTTCCTCCCGCCCTACTCGCCGGACTTCAACCCGATCGAGATGGCCTTCTCCAAGCTCAAGGCGCTGCTG
>NZ_JAKSYP010000048.1:0-1369 GCF_022829625.1 Methylobacterium sp. E-046
CGAAGGCCCACGCGGCTATGCTGCCGCCGGGTGGTCGGGGTCCACATGGCAAGTCCAGGTCAGGCTTCAGCACCCTCCTGGAATCATCGCCATCCCGGCCACTCAACCCCGCCTCAGACCCTTACCGGACGGGCTCTTAGAGCGGAATTGATAAAATATTCCTCTCAAATAGTCGAAATAAATTAATTGTCCTTGACAATAAAAATTCGAAAGACCATTTAGGTGCGGTGCAGCAATATTCAAAATTGCTTTCCCACCGCTCTCTGATCGGGGTTTTAGTTCTTTCGATCGCGGTGAATATCTTAATAAATGTTGTAAGGATACTCAAAATTTCGAACGGTCAGAACACGGATCACGGCAAGCAGAACGGCCAGGATGCCCGTAATGCCGAGGCGGTCAAAGCCAACTTCGATAGCAGCGCCAAGCAAGGCAAGCAGTTCACCGACGCCACTCGCGACGGCATGACCAAGATGGCCGAGTTGCGCGAGAATGCGACCGAGACCACCAAGCAGGTGATGCAGCAGAGCATCGAGAGCGCGGTCCATCAGGCCCGTGAATCGTCCGATCGTTTCTCGAAGACGCTCGGCTTCTCCGACGGAAACAGCGAGAACCTAGCGCGCCAGTCGAAGCAGAATATCGAGGCCATCTCCCGCTGCGGGACCGTCCTGGGCCAAGCCTTTTATGATGCCTCGCGCAGGCTGTTTGATCTCGGACAGAAGCAATACCAGCGCAACCTGGAGGGCATGACCAAGCTGGCGCAGGCCAAGTCGGTGCAGGAATTCACCACGATCCAGGGTGAGCTGATGCGTCAAGGCCTCGAGCACATGGTCCAGGACAGCAAGGTGATCACCGAGACCTCAGCGCGTGCGGTCGAGGAGGCCAGTAAGTCACTCTCCGCTGTCACTCAGGCGCGCTGAACCTGGCGATGCAGGCGCGCCGAAGACGGCGCGTCTGCTAGGCGCAATGGCGATGGTGGACCGCCAAGGTCATTTCGTCATGGAGTGCCGCGCATTGCGCGGCACTCTCGTGTCTCTGCTAGCAATTACCACCATCATGGCTGTTCACGCAGTATTCTAAACAGATCCCGGCACATTGCGTAGTGCGGGTGAAATGAACGACCTCCACAGCCAGCCCGTGATCGGATCGGGCGGCGGGGACGGGGCGGGGGTGGAACGCAGACCGGACATGCAGCCCAGCCCCGGATCTATCTAGCGCTGAAGCATGTTCAACCTCTGCCGCATCTGCAGCGGTGCGGAGTATGCCGTGTACAATCCCTTTTTCTCGTCGCTGATGCTCGCAATCGAGGCTCAGCGGGTCATCGAGCTACGGCTAGTGCGCCTCGCCTGGGGCGGCCGCGAGGGCCGGGCCG
>NZ_JAKSYP010000268.1:0-71318 GCF_022829625.1 Methylobacterium sp. E-046
CGCCCCATTCCTCGGCCTCCTCGTCACGGCCGGCGTGGTGACCTCGATCGTGCTGGACAACTTTGGCTGGGTTGGCTTCGAACGACATCCTGCCAGCGTCTGGCGGATCCTGGGTGGCTTACTCATGGTGGCCGGGGTGGCCCTCGTCGCGCTGTTCTGATCGCTGTCGCCCTCGAAGCCGCGGGCGTGATCGTCGTCACGGAAAACAGCGAGCGGCCGCGCGTGCAGCTGCGCGAGGCGTAGGGCAACGGACCCACCCCGTCGTCGCCGGATCGAAAGCGGAACGAACGTGCCGGCCGTCCGCTTTCCTCGACGATTCGAAGAACCAGGGAGAGCGCCGTGGACGATGATCGGGTGTGGTCGTTCGAGAAGAGCCTGTGGACCTGCGACGCTGATCACTATCGCGAGCTGGTCGACGACGAATGCCTGATGGTGCTGCCGCAGCCGCCGTTCGTCCTGAGCGGGACCCAGGCGATCGAGGCGGTCGCCTCCACGCCGCGGTGGTCCCAGATCGAGATCTCCGACGAGCGGATCAGCCGTCCTCAGGAAGGCCTCATCGTGATTGCCTATCATGCGAAGGCGAGCCGCGAGGGCGAGGCATACGAGGCACGCTGCACCTCGACTTACCGACGGCTGGAGCATGAGGTCTGGCGCGTCGTGCAGCACCAGCAGACGCCTCCGCTCGTGACACCGGCCGCGGAAGTCAGCGGCTGATCGGCGGGGTACGGCGCGGCCCGTTCGGGTCGCCCTCGAGGTCGCCCGCATCGGCTTCAACCCTTGGAACGGCGAAGAGCTGGGGCGGCGCGCCCTGATAGGAGCAATCCATGCTGAGCCCGGTCGAGGCCTTGCGGAAGCTACGCGAGGAGATGGTGATGGAACGCCGCAAGCTGGTGGATCAGCAGGAGAGTATCCAGAACGTACAGGCCGAGATTGAGGCGATTGATAAAGCTATCGCAGACGAAGAAGCCATGAAGAGCGGTGTCGACTCAAAATCCGGTCGCGTCTCAGTCTGAACTGTGAGCCCTGTTTGGGCCCTCTCGCAGTCTCGTCCCGCACCCTCGCGCGTCCCTCGCGCCGGCTCCTGCCCGGCGTCAGGCAGCACGCTTCCGTCGCCGATCAAGATCGTGTTCTCATCGACACGCACGGCGGACAAGACAGCGCCGCCCCGACCCCAGCAGGGGCGGCCATGATCCTGGCGTAGCCCTCATCGGCGCCCGACAGGCGACGCGACGTGATCGCGACAGCCGCCGCCATCGAAGCTGTCACGAGACACCCCAGCTTTGAAGAGGTGCTAACCCGGCTTGTTCAGATCAACACTCAGGATGGCGGCGGAGCGCCTCGACCCGACGGGGACAGCGCCCCCCCATGGGCCATGCCATTCGAGCGGCGCGGAGACCGTTCCATCGAAGTCCGCACCTTCGGCGAGGACGACCAGCCGATGGCGGATCGCCTCCGTCGCCGCGACCGCTCCCGGAATGTCGTCGGCTGAGCGTTCTGCGGCGCCGGTTCGTTCCCTCGACATCGCCTCCCGCGCGGCTATCCTGCGGGGATGCGCGATGGCCTACGTCCCTGGACGGCGCGCTGTCGGTCGCCCGGCCCGGGCGGCCTAGGTCAGTGATCTTCACCGGGAGAGACCCATGGCTTCGGAAAACAAGCGCGGCAACCGCGAGGCAAAGAAGCCCAAAGCACCGAAGGTGAAGACGAACGCCTCGGCGCCGTCGACCAAGGGGACTATGGTGACTGCCAAGCCCGCCTCAGCTTCGAAGAAGTAGCCGCAGCAGATCTATCGGCCGGATGACGCATCTCGTCTTCCGGCCCTTCGCTTGTTCTCCGCCATTCACGATTGCGTCGACACAACACCTCACCCCGCCTTCGCCATCTGCCGCCCAGGGTTCTGCACGACATCGCGGAAGCGGTTGCTCGGAGGTGGGCCGAACCTGCCCACAGCTCGCGGCCTTCGGCGGCTGCGATCAGCACATATGTTTGGGCGCAGATGCTCAAATCAATTGCGAACAATTTTCTCGACAAGCGCCCTTTATAACTCTATTTACATATCGCAATAGTCGGACTGAAAAGTAATCGGCCATTAAGACGGACGGCCGCATGCATCCTTGTGGCAAACACTGGGATGGAAGATGCGTCAGCTTGTTCAAAGATTCATGGCCGAGAATGACGGCGCGACGGCGATTGAGTACGGCATGATCGCCGCACTGATCGCGGTTGCCATCATCGGCACGCTTCAAGTTGTCGGAACGTCGTTGAGCACCAAGTTCACCGCCATCGCCGGAAACTTGAACTGAGTACGTCCGTCCTGAATCTGATGCTCTCTCACGCGCATGAGATTGCAGGGAGAGGCGCAGCCGCGACCGTACCGGTGCATGACGGACAGGGAAGCCCACGTCGATGACAGGTCGGGCGGCCTGACCGCTGCGCCGCTCTCGACACCTGCCGCAAGCGGCTCTGCACGCTCAGCCCCGCCCCGGTCTACGCACGGGGCGGCGGAGCAGCGGTAGGACGTCGGTCTGACAGGCGGGTCGCGATGGCCAGGGCCGATGGTCACGCGGGTTGCCGCCGCTCACAACCACGTGGCCGAGGCCGAGTGGAACCATCGTTGTCACGGGAGCATTCAAAGCAGCCAAGTATCAGCCTGCATGCCGGTACTGGCCTTTGTTAATACAGCGATTGAAATTAACTTATGCTAGGCAGCGCTGAAAATGAGGGCGGTCGAACTCAGCTCCCGCCCCCCGAGCAGAAGCGCAGCCTCCGTCTTAGATGGCTGAACCAATCCCTGCTCACGTCGCTGGTGTTGATCGCCCTCCTCGTCACCATCGCGTTCTGGTGCTGGGCCGTTTGGTGGGGCGCATCGAAGCTGATCGGCCTGATGATTTGACGGACCAGTCTTCGAGAACGATCGACCCCATAGATCCGATCTTGACGGCTGCTTACCCAGCGCCTCTCGGAAGCGCGGATCGGAGACCAACACCTCGCGCAGGGATCAGATCGAGCCGTTTCGCGCCGCGCTGTCGGCGCGTCTGCGACGTGCACGCGGATGATGCGGGCGCCCCACCGGCATCGGTCAGAGCCGCCACGCCGCAGTGGCGCCGGTCAGATCTGGAGCGCGGGGACCGCGTACGTAAGAGCCCGCCGCGACGGGGCCGGGCGGGCTTCTCTGAATCCAAGTGTCGAGGGGAATGAGCCTCGATCCAGATCGGACCGATAGCCGCTCCAGTCGAAGAACAGCCCACCGCGGCAAACTGCCAGGTGGGCTGAGTCGGGGTTGAGCTTGGAGCTCGCTCCATTGGTAGCAACGGCAGACGTCTCAGCACATCCCCCGTTCGGAGGAGGCCTGAAACGGAAAAGCCCCGCGCGGCGGCCGCCGGCGGAGCTCAGTTGTCCTCGTTCACGGGATGTAGAGGCTGTAAGGAGGCAGGTTGATCCGGCGCCCCCCGCCTCTCCTGAACGATCCCGGCGATGATGACGCCGATAAGTGCGCCGGCTCCAATCCACATCGGAGGCTCGCCGGCCTGTGTGCGGAGCATCAGGCGTCTTCGTCCGGCGCGGGCGGCATGCCGATCCCGCGCGCAGGCCGTGCCGCTCCAACTCCCAAGCGTAGGCCTTCCGTCGGCCCGCTCTCGCTCCGCGTCCCGCGTGCAGAGACCGGGTGTTTCAGGCCTCCAACCGGTCCGCTACGTCCTCGGCGATAGACAGGCTCGAGGTCAGTCCTGGGCTCTCGATGCCGAAGAGGTGAACCAGCCCGGATAATCCGTGCTCGGCCGGACCATCGATCCGGAAGTCGGCCGCGGGCTCGCCTGGTCCCGTGAGCTTCGGACGGATGCCGGCATAGTCGGGGAAGAGCGCGCCGTCAGGCACGCTGGGCCAGTAGCGTCGGATCGCCTGGCGGAAGGCCGCTTCGCGGGCGGGGTCGACCTCGTACATGTGGTCGTCCACCCACTCGACGTCGGGGCCGAACTTCATCCGCCCGGCCAGATCGAGCGTGAGGTGGATCCCAAGGCCACCCTCCACCGGGGCGGGATAGATCAGCCGCGTGAAGGCAGGACGGCCCATGCAGCCGAAGTAGCTCCCCTTGGCGAGAACGAGTTTAGGCACGCGTTCGGGCGGATAGCCGTCGGTCTCTCGCGCCAGTGCCTGAGCGCCGAAGCTCGACGTGTTCACGACCGCGTCGACCGGTATCTCGCCCGGATCCGGGCCGCCGAAGCGGGCGAGCCAGCCGCGGCCCTCCCGATCGAGGCGCAGGATCGGCGTGTGGAAGGCCATCGATCCGCCGGCGTCTTCGATCGCGCCCTGGAGCGCCAGCATCAGCGCGTGGCTGTCGACGATGCCAGTCGCGGGCGAGTGCAGGGCGGCGAAGCAGACGAGGTTCGGTTCGAGCGTCCTGGCGGCCGAACCGTCCAGCATCGCGAGATCCTCGACGCCGTTCGCGAGACCTTGACGGTGGATCGCCTCGATCTTCGGCACCTCGGCTTCGGCGGTCGCCACTATCAGCTTTCCGCACAGCCGATACGGCACACGATGGCTCTCGCAGAAGGCGACGAGCAGGCGCCGCCCCGCCACACAGTGCCGGGCCCGGAGCGAGCCCGAAGGATAGTACATCCCGCCGTGGATGACCTCGGAGTTGCGCGAGGAGACACCCGATCCGATGGCGCCGGTCTTCTCCGCGACGATGACGCTGTGACCGCGGCGCGCCAGTGCGCGCCCCACGGCGAGACCCACGATTCCAGCGCCGACGACGAGGACTTCCATAGCGCTGCGATAGCGGGGACGCGGTGCGTGCGGCAAGGGCCGAGCAGCGACGGACGCGAGGCGTCGGCCGATCCGTCAACTGGGCGAGCGTTCGGGGAGCGGGTCAGCGCGGAGGATGGCCGATGACCCGGAGCGCTCCACAGATTCGGCCCGGCGTCGAGCGTCCGCAGAGCGCGGACTGGGATTGCGGGTTCGGCCTGCGACCGGGCCTCGATCCGGTGCCTCGACGGCCCGGGTCCGAGACGCCTGGGTCCGAGACGCCTGGGTCCGAGACGCGGCCCAGTTCGGCTGCGGCATGCGGTGCCCCGCTTGCAGGGATACCGCGCCTCAGCTTCCTATGAAGAGGACGCCGAAACGGGCCCCTGTGCGCCTGACCACCCTGCAGCGCCGCGAGGTCTGGTCGATCGCGGTCAGGAGCGTGAAGGCCTCCGGAACGCCGTCTTCCTCGCCGGCCTCGAGCAGCGCGCCCGTATCGGACATATTCCACACCAAGCACCGCAGTCGCTTGCCGGTGTCCTCATCCACGATGTGGGCTGCGCTGAAGCAGTCCGTCCGCCCGGAGAACCGTTTCTCGTCCATCGCAAGCATCCCAGCCAGATCTACGATCACACTAATAGGACCGCTTATTGCCAAGGAATTGCGCACGGTTTTGGCAGTTCAAAGCCTTTCAATACATGCTTACTGCCGACTGAAAGACTGGGTTCGAATTGCTCGCGCCCCCGCCTCGCCCCCGCCGCCGGGCGACGAGGATGCGGGGCGACAAGCGCTCCTGCCCCGACGCCAATGCCCTGCGCCGCCTCGACCGGCTCTACGTCGGCAGCCTGATGGGCCTTGTCCAGGCTAGGATCACCGAGGCCGGGCACGCGGCGATCGACGCCGCTTGCAGCGCGTCCGGGGAGTAGCTCCATGGCCCGCCGCCTTACCAGCCTCGACCAGATCAGCCTCGACCTGATGGTTGCCGGAACCAGGGCGGCCGGCGTCCGCCGCACGAAGGCGAACGTGCAGGCCTGTGCCGAGCTGCAGATCGCCATCCGCGAGGCCCTGCGGGCCGTGCTGCCGCCGGACGATCCGCGACGCGACCCCGACTACCCGTTCGATCAGGCTGGTGCCTGAGCCATGGGCAGATCGCCGCCCCGTACCGCGACGGCACGCGCGGCATCGCGACCGGGGCGTCCCTGCGCGAAGCCGTGGGATACCCGCGGACCGGGCGCGATGAGCAGGCGGAGGCCTGGGCGACGCGCCCCCGCGAGCGCCGGGAGCGGTCGACGACTCGCGCCGCTCCCGCGACGGGAGGAGCCCGTGGCTGAGGGGCTACGTACCCTTCGGCCGATCGACGGGACCGGTCTCTTCGTCTTCGGACACGGTGCCGGTCGGACGATCCTTCCCCAAGGGTTCTCCGGCCGGGGGCGGCTGATGCGGGCCGCCGCCCTCGATAAGCTTCTTCCGGCTGGTCGCCTCGCCCTCGCCAACCTCTTTCCAGGACGGGGCCGCGCCGTCTTCCTCGTCGTCTGGCATCGCGCTGTCCCGGTCTTGCGTGGATGCGGCGGACGAGCAGGACCATTGTGTGCCCTGTCGCCCCTGGGCAGCAGAAACGCTGCCCGATTCGATCAGGTCTCTAGATGCTCATCGACAAGCATCTCCTCGAGCGCACGCCGCACCGCGCTGAAGCCAGCGGCGGCTGCGATCTCGCACGGTCGCAGCCTCGGAAGGCGCGGCTCCGGCTCGGCGCGAGGAAGCACAGCCGCCTCTTGGCCCGACCGCTTGACGCGCACGGCTACAGCGAAGGTGTGCTTTGGGACGCTGCCGCTCATCGCCGATTGCCCCCTAGACACGGCCTAAAGCCGGTTGGCACCCGCTTTTTTCAAGATGACTACTCGGATTGCAAGCGCAGCCGGCCTGCACAAACTACTGAATTCAGGCCATGCCAGCTTGTCAATAGTCTATTGGCCCGGGCAGGCGCGGACGAGATCGCGGGGGCTGCATGAGTGCGATCGCCGGCATCGGGCGGGCTTTCGCCGGCATCGGGCGGGCGATCGCCGCACGGGCACGTGCGGCCCGACAGGGTTGGTGCCGACATGACCGGCAGCCCGTTGGCGATCCCTTCGTACGGCCGGGGCGGAACTGGCGCACCGCCGAGCAACTCTACCGCTGCCGAAAATGCGGGGCACTGCACCAGGAAAGCATATTCTGATGCCCCGCCGCGGCTACGCCGAGGACACGTCGATCCCGATCGCGCAGAGCCGCCCGCAGAGCCACCCGCAGAATCCCGCCGGCGGCCAGCGAGCCGGCATGGGTCGACCCGGCGCTTGCCGCGGTTCTCCTCCACGACGGGGGAGAGTCCGGCGGCGGGGCGCTCCGACCCGGTGAGCGTCTGGTCCGTCCGCACCGACGGCCGCATGATCGCGCGCCCTCCATCCACCAACCCCACCGGGATCGCGGCGGACCACATCGGAGCGGCACGGACCGATCCGCCGGGATCGGCCGGCGGGTGTCGGTATGGCACGATGCCCAGCAGGTCGCTTGCTGTGGTGGCGACCGGGTTTATCGTCGCCAGCGCGGTGGCGGGCGCGCTGAACGGGCTTCCCGAGCGGGCCGGGGCGGTGTCGGCCCTGGTCGGCGCGATCCACCGCGGCAGCGGGATCTTGCGAGCCGTTCGAACCCGCGTGTCACTCGGCGGGCTGAGAGGCCGCGCTCTCGTACGCCCCTGAGGCGACGGGCTTGCCCAGGAGCCGCTCGAACGCGACGTAGAAGGTCGGCGTGACAAACAGGGTGATGAAGGTCGCCACCAGCAGGCCACCGATCACCACGGTGCCCATCGAGACCCGGGCATTGGCCCCGGCGCCGCTGGCGATGGCGAGCGGCACCGAGCCCATGATGAACGCGAACGAGGTCATCAGGATCGGGCGCATGCGCAGCCGCGCCGCGTCCTGGGCCGCCTTGAGGACGTCCTCGCCCTGTTTGCGCAGATCTTCGGCGAACGCGACGAGCAGGATCGAGTTCTTGGCTGCCAACCCGACCAGAAGCAGGAGACCGACCTGTCCGAAAATGTCGAGGGCGAGCCCCCGGATGGCCAGGAAGCCCACCGCGCCGAAGATCGCGATCGGCGTGCCGAGCAGGATCACGAAGGGCAGGCGCAGGGACTCGTACTGCCCGGCCAGCAGCAGGAAGATCATCAGCGTGCCGAGGCCGAAGATCAGCGGCGCGTAGCCGCCGGCAATCTTCTCCTGGTAGGCGACGTCGGTCCATTCCACCGCGTAGGCGGACGGCAGTTTGGCTTCGGCCAGGGACTCGATCGCCGCGATGGCGGTGCCCGAACTGGCATCGGCCGCCGTGTCCACCGCGATCTCGATGGTCGGGTAGGTGTTGTAGGACAGGACCGCGGTCGGGCCGGTGACGAAATGCGTCTGGATCAGCGAGCCGACCCGCACGGGCTCGCCGCGATTGTTGAGCACGGTGAGCGCCTCGACGTCCTCGATCGTCCGGCGGCCCGAGGCCTCGCTCTGCACGTAGACCTGGTAGACGTAGCCGAAGCGATTGAAGAGGTTGACGAAGCTCGAGCCCACATAGGTCCCGAGGGCGTCGAACAGGTTCTGGAGCGGCACGCCGAGCTGCTCGGCCTTGGCCCGGTCGATCTCGAGCCGCATTTGCGGGACGCCGTAGCTGGTCGTCGGGATGGCACGGCCGACCGAGGGCAGCTTCTCCATCTCGGCGATGAAGCGCTGGGCCGCCTCAGCGAGCCTGAGCCCGCCGGTACCACTCCGGTCCTGCAATTCCAGGGTGAGGCCGCTGCGTGAGCCGAGCCCGGGGAGCGGCGAGGGGTTCACCACCCGGATCTGGCCATCGGGATCGTGCTTGAAGCCCTTCTGCACCGTGGCGATGACGTCGGTCACGCTCGTGTCGCGCTCGCCCCAGGGCTTCAGCGTCGGGATCTGGAAGCCGTAGAACGGCGCGATCGCATCCGCGAGGATGCTGCGGCCGGTCACCCCGATCGTGTGCTCCACGCTCGGGATCTCCCGCAGGGCCTCGCCGACACGGTCGACCATCTTGTCGGTGCGCGCCACGGAGGCCCCCTTCGGCAGGACCACGTCGGCGAAGAAGTAGCCCTGATCCTCGTCCGGCACGAAGCCCGAGGGGCGCTGCATCGTCATCCACACGGTCAGGGCGGCGAAGAGCACGAAGACGATCGCGACCAGGGCGATGTGGCCCGTCAGCCAAGCGATCGCCGCAACGAGTCGGCGGCTCGCGCCCTCCAGCCCGGCGTTGAACCAGCGCAGGGGCGCGCGCCACCGGCTCTCGTCCTTGGCGCCCGGCGCCCGGTGCCTGAGGATCAGCCCGCACAAGGCCGGGGTCAGGGTGAGCGAGACCACGGCCGAGATCAGGACCGAGATCGCGATGGTCAGGGCGAACTGGTTGTAGAGCTTGCCGGTCAGGCCGGGGATGAAGGCCACGGGGACGAAGAGGGCGGCCAGGACGAGGGTGGTGGCGATGACGGGGCCCGCGACCTCGGTCACGGCCTCGCGCGACGCCTCGGGCGGCGCCATGCCGTCGTCCATCAGGCGCTCGGTGTTCTCGACCACGATGATCGCGTCGTCGACCACGAGGCCGACCGCCAGCACCATGCCGAGGAGGCTCAGGGTGTTGAAGGAGAAGCCGAGCAGGGCCATCGGCCCGAACGTGCCGACCAGGGCCACCGGCACCGCGATGGCGGGGATCAGGGTCGCCCGCCAGTTCTGGAGGAAGAGATAGGTGACGATCACGACCAGGACGAGCGCCTCGAACAAGGTCCGCACCACCTCGAAGATCGCCTCCTTGACGAATTCCGTGCGGTCGAGGGCGATCTTGTACTTCAGGCCCGGCGGGAAGCGCTTGGCGAGGTCCACCATCGTGGCGCGGGCGCCCTCCATCACCTGCACCGCGTTGGCATCGGGGTTCTGGTAGAGCCCGAGCGTGGCCGAGGGTGCCCCGTCGAAGCTCGAGCGGACGCCGTACTGCTCGGAGCCGAGCTCGACCCGGGCGACGTCGCGGATGCGGACCACGGAGCCGTCCGGATTCGCGCGCAGGAGGATGCTGCCGAACTCCTCAGGCTGGCGAAGACGCCCCTGGGTGACGAGCTGCAGCTCGAAGGCGGTCGCCTGATCGACCGGGGGCTTGCCGAGCGTGCCCGTCGTGATCTGGGCGTTCTGCTGGGTGATGGCGGTCGTGACCGCGCCCGGGCTGATGCCGAGCGCTTCCATCTTCAGCGGATCGAGCCAGATCCGCATCGCATACCGCTTGTTGGAAAAATTGACGATGCGGCCCATGCCCTGCACCCGGCGCAGGGGCTTGATCACCTGCGTCTCAGCCCAGTTGGCCAGGAACAGCTCGTCGTAGGGCGCTCCGTCTTCCGCGTAGAGGACGATGTTGCCGAGCCGCTGGCGCGAACTCTTCGTGATCTCCAGGCCCTGCGCGTTGACCGAGGGCGGAAGCTTGGCCTCGGCCCGGTTGGCACGCGTGAGAACCTCCGCCGCTGCGGCGTCGAGATCCGAGCCGACCTCGAAGGTGGCGTCCATGCTGACGCTGCCGTCGGTGTTGCTGGTGGAGTTGATGTAGAGCAGGTTCTGGGCGCCGTTGATCTCCTGCTCCAGCGGGATCGCGATCGCCTCGTAGGCCTGCTGCGCGCTGGCACCCGGATAGGTCGCCTGGATGTTGATGATCGGCGGGGCGATCTCGGGAAACTGCGCGATCGGCAAGGTCAGGCCGGCGACCGCGCCGATCAGCGTGATCAGTACGGAGATGACGCCGGCCAGCACCGGCCGATCGACGAAGCGGGCGAACATGCGGGGTCGTGACTTCCGGTCGTGCACCGCCGTCGTGGAGGCCGCGTTGCAACGTCTGGCCGGTAAGCGTGTTCCTCTGCCGCCGGACGCTCGCGATCGCGGAGGCCGGAGCCGTCGGTCTCGGGAGCGTCAACGGTGCGGACAGCAGTCAAGGTTGGTGTGGGAGCGGGGCTGATCGTCCTTGCGGGCGCGGGGGGCTGGTACGGGGCCGGACGTCCCTCGCCGGAGCGGATCGCCGCCGCGCTGCCTTTCCTCGGCAGGGAGACGCGCAAGGAGCCGGCCGAGCCGCCGCTGGAAGTCCGGGTCATCACCGTCCGCAAGGTGACGGTCCCGATCGCCGTCACGTATACCGGAACGATCATCGCCCAGCAGGATGCCACTCTGCAGGCGCGGGTCACCGGCAACGTGACGGAGCGCCCGTTCGAGCCGGGTGGCCACGTCAAGAAGGGTCAGGTGCTGTTCCGCATCGATCCCCGACCCTTCGACGTGGCGCTGCAGACGGCCAAATCCCAGCAGGCCCAGGCTCAGGCCCAACTCACGTTCGCCCAGGCGGAGGTGGACCGCACCGAGACGCTCGCCGACAAGGGCTACGCTACCGAGCAGCGGTTCCAGCAGCTCCAGGCGAACCGGACCTCGGCCGTCGCCCAGGTGCAGGGGGCGGAGGCCGCCATCGCGCGGCAGAACCTCAACCTGGACTACGCGGTCGTGAACGCCCCCTTCGACGGGCGTGCCAGCCTGTCGATCATCAACCCCGGCGATCTCGTCATCGAGAACCAGACGCAGTTGGTCTCCGTCGTCCAGCTCGATCCCATCGACATCCAGATGGCCCTGTCCTCCGAGGATTCAGAGGCGGTCCGGGCGGCGATGCGGGACGGGGGCGTCACCGTGTCGGTGCTCGGCGAGGACGGGAAGCCGGTGCGCGAGGCCAGGATCTACCAGCTCGACAACCGGTTCGATCCCCGGACGGCCCGCCGCTTGGTCCGGGCCCTGATGCCGAACCACGACGAGCGCTTCCTGCCGGGCCAGTTCGTCCGCGCCAGCATCCGGACGGGCACGAAGGAGAGGCTCCTGGTGCCGACCGCCGCCCTCGACTCGCAGCTCGCCCAACAGATCGTCTATGCGGTCGATGCCGGCGGCACGGTCCAGCAAAAGCCCGTGACAACGGGAGACACCTACGGCGAGAACACGGCGATCCTGGACGGGCTCGCGGATGGCGACCAAGTGGTCGTCGATCACCTCCAGGAGATGCGGCAGAACCTGAAGGTGGTTGCCCGGCCGGCGGGGGAGATCGCGCCGGACGAGAAGCTCGGCCCCGGGGACGCTCCCGCTACGGGCGAGCCCGGCTGAGCTCGACGCGCCCTGCGGTTCCGGGCGCGCCGCATCGGATTCCATCGTCACGGGACCGTTCCCAATGTCGAATCTTCGTCTTGCCCTCGCCGCACTTCTCCTCGGTGTCAGCGGCCTACCCGCCACCGCTCGCTCGGCCGATTGTCGCGTCACCCGGGACGCTTACGCTTCGCTGAAGCACGGAACCCGCTACAGCCGGGCGGTGAAGATCCTCGGCTGCCCGGGCCGACGGGTAACCCACATGGAGATCGGCACAGTTCAGCGGTCGACGTATTCCTGGCGGGGAACCGGCAGCACCGGGGCCAACCTGAATCTGTCCTTCCGCAACGGTCGGCTCACGAGCAAGTCGCAGCTCGGACTGCGCTGAGAGCGCCGGCACGATCCGAGTATCCAGCCCTGAAGCGAAGGGAACGACGGTGGCGCCAACGCATTGCCGGCGTGGCGTGAATGCACAGGCGCCCTTCGAAGGGACACGACCAAGCGATGCCCGCCAAATCCGTCACGGCCATTGTCTGCACTTATCCGCTCGGCCTCGGCCTAATCCTGGGCGCTTTGGCGGGTGGCCTCGCCGTGCCCGCGCCCGCTCTGGCCCAGTCAGCGCAGAGCCGGATCGATCAACCGACGCCGGGGACGATGCCGACAGCGCCGGATCGGGATCAATCCGGACGAGGCAGCGGCAGCGGTCAGGTCTCTCCCCCCCGTGCGATCCAGTCTTCGACCGAGGTGATGCGGCCGCAGGGGGCGGCGCAGGGTCAGGGCGCGCCGAGCCGCGCGAATCCCATGCAGCATCTGCCCGAAAACATGCGGTAGGTTCGGTCTTGGCTTGGCCGATATAGGCGCCGACATCCCGGCGAAGTTGCAATCGATAGCGCAGGCACGTGCAGGCTTGCGGTGCCGTTGCAACATGAGGACCGCCGCGTCGGCCCCTCCCCGCGTCGCCAATGCGGTGAAGCGGTCATTCCGGCCGTTCCTCACGTTACCGCGCCGCCGTCGCCGCGTGCGCGGGTTTGAACGCTCCGGTACGACGACGACATGCTGCCGAGAGACTGTTTCAGGCTGCGTGGCGGCTCGATCGCCGCGTGATTTTGATGTTCTGCGGTATGCTGTCGATCAGCTCCTGCACCTCCTGAGATGGACGAGCAGGGCTGTACAGAAAGCCCTGAGCGGAATTGCAGCGTCTCGCCCGTAGGAGCTCCGCCTGCTGCTCGGTCTCGACCCCCTCCACGGTGACGTCGATGCTCAGATCGCGCGCGATCACCATGACCGCCTTGATCACGGCCAGGCACTCGGGCCGGTTGCTCAGGTCGCGCACGAACGCCCGGTCGATCTTGATCTTGTCGACCGGAAATTGAGTCAAGTAGCTGAGCGATGAGTATCCGGTTCCAAAATCGTCGAGCGCGATCCGCACGCCGAGGGAACGCAGTGCCCGAAGATTGTCGAGCACGTGGGTGGTGTTGACCAGGAAGATGGATTCGGTGATCTCGATCTCGAGACGTTGCGGCTGCAAGCCGATCTCGCCGAGGAGCACCTCGACCTCTCGCGAGAAGTCGGGCAGCCGGAAGTGCGACGACGAGATGTTGACCGCGACGCGCATATGACTCGGCCAGTTCAGCGCTTCAGCGCAGGCCTTGCGAAGCGCCCACTGCCCGATCGCAATGACGAAACCGGTGCTCTCGGCGATCGGGATCAGCTCTGCCGGTGAGACAACGCCATGGTCGGTCCGCGTCCACCGCAGCAGCGCCTCGCACCCGACAACCTCTCCATCCTGCAAGTTCACGAGCGGTTGGTAGTGCAGGTCCATCTCGCCGTTGACGAGCCCGGCGCGCATCGCGACATCCAGTTCCCGCCAGCGGTGAACGCGCCGATCGAGATCGATATCGAACCTGCGCCACCGGCCTTTCCCGGCCTCCTTCGCGCTGTAGAGCGCGAGGTCAGCCTTGCGCAACAGATCCTCGGTGCTCATCGCATCCTGCGGCGCGTGCGCGATGCCGACGCTGACCCCGATCTCGGCCCGCATGCCGTCGATGGTGTAGGGCGCACACAGAGCCGCGACGACCGCTTCGGCCAGCGCCTCCGCCTCCGCCGGCCTCCGTCCGCGATGCACGATCGCGAACTCGTCGCCGCCGAGCCGGAACACCTGCGCCTCCGCCCCGACGGTGGAGCGCAGGCGTTCGGCGACCTGCTGCAGGAGAAGGTCTCCGGTGCCGTGACCGGCCCTGTCGTTGACGGCCTTGAATCCGTCCAGGTCCAGATAGAGGAGGCTGGCCGGCGCGGCCTGCGGGTCCGAGACCGCGGCGGCGCAGGCGATCGAGGTGACCTCATGAAACGCGACCCGGTTGGATAGTCCGGTGAGGGCGTCGCGCGTGGCCAGATAGGCGATGTGGGCCTCAGCCTCCCGGCTCTCCGTCACATCGGAACCGACACCCCGGAAGCCGGCGAAGCTGCCGCTCTGATCGTGGAACGGCTTGCCACAGAGCCTGAACCAGCGGGAACCGCTGGGCGTCTTGATCTCGGCGAGATGGTCGTGGAAGAGCCGAGCTTGTCGCAGGTGCTCGAGGATGTCCTCGGTCTGATCGGCGTCGCTCCGGGCCTCAATGCCTTGTCGTAGCACCACTTCGATTGACGATTGCTGGAGCGCTTCGACCGTGCAGCCGAGCGCTTCGGCAACACGCGGTGAGACGTGCTGGAACGTCCCCCACTCGTTAGTCTCCCAGAGCCAGTCGCTCGTGTTCTCCTCGAACTCATTGAGCAGCAGGCCGATGGTCTCACCCTGATCCTGCACCCGGACGCGGTCGAGGATGCGCTCGCGGGACAGGCGGCTCATGCGGGTCACGCTGAGCGCAACGAAGGTCGAGTAGACCAGGAGCAGGAGTGAGATGCTCAGCGCGATCGGCTCCCCGCAGCGCGCCAGCCCGAAGAAGCTGCCGAGAATGACCGGGACTGCGAAGAGGAAGGAGACCGACAGGAGCGGGCCGATGACATAGACATCTGAGATCAGGCCGGCCGCGATGGCGACAACCAGCAACCGCTCGTTGCTGTCCGCAGGGGCGAACAGCATTACGGGCATGGTCGCCCAGGCCAATCCCAAGACGAGGGCGAGGAGGCCGGCGACCCTGTAGCCGCGCGAGACGCCTTCCTCCGAAACCGCGTCCGCGTAGGCGCGACGGTAGAGCCTATTCGTATGGATCGTCGCCGCGATCGTGACCGCGATCACTGCGAGCAGGCCGACAAGATAGCTCTTCGGCGCCGAGTTCCAGAAGAACCATGTGACTGCTCCCGCTATGATCAGGTGCGTCACGGCCGAGTAGTTCGCCAGCTTCAAGGTCTCATCGAGGAGGCCGGCGCGCACCTGCAGGCGATACCGGGCCGGCAAGCCCTCGACCGTGTCCAGATGGCGGACGCTGGCGAGGAGCGAGGTGGTTTTTCCAGCCAGTTGGTCAGGTGCTCCGATTTTGCCGCGTCTTTCGCGAAGACGTTCAAAGGGCATGACGCGGAACAATCTTCATTGGCATGCCGCCCTTCGGGCGGAGCGTGACGCGAAACTGTGAGGGCGGCATCTCAGCCTTCGCAGGTACGAAGCGGAACGCCGGCAGGAGGGTGGCGAGAATCACGAGGCATTCCGTCAACGCCAGGCCCATGCCGATGCAGACGCGCGGCCCGGCCCCGAACGGCAGGAACGCGTAGCGATCGCGCGAAGCCGCCGCCCCTGGGGCGAAGCGGTCGGGATCGAACATCTGCGGCCTGTTCCAGAGCAGCTCATGGCGGTGAACCGCATAGATCGGGACATGGACCGACTCGCCGGCCCGCACGATTCTGTCTCCCAGGCGGATGTCTGCCGTCGCGCGTCGGACGATCAAGGGCGCCGGTGGATACAGGCGCAGCACCTCCAGCACGACCTGCCGCGTATAGGCGAGCCGGTCGGCAGCATCGGGATCGACGGCGGGATCCTGGTCGAGGCCGGAGATCTCTGCCAGCACGCGCTGCTCGATCTGCGGATGCTCCGCCAACATCCGCAACGTCCAGGTGAGCGCGAGCGCCGTGGTCTCGTGGCCAGCGGCCACGAAGGTCAGCAGATTGTCGACAAGGCTCTCGTCCGACAGAGCTTGGCCCGTCTCGGGATCCTGCGCTTGCAGGAGCAGGCCGAGAAGATCCGTGCCCGGCTCCCCCCGTTCGCGGCGGCGCGCGACCGTTCGAGCCACCTCGCTGCGCAGATAGCGCGCTGCCGCGGCGCCCGCTCGCGCGCCCGGATGGGGGGTCCAGTCGGGGGCATTCAGCATGCCCAGCGCGATCTTCCAAGTGGTCTGACCGAGGTAGGTGTCGATCGCCCGCCCGAAAGGCTCGACCTTCAGTTGGCTGTCCCCGGACACCATCGTCGCCACGATGACGTCGAAGGTCGTCCGCATCATCTCCGGCAGGATATCGCGTTCCCCAAAAGCCGATCCTTCCCTCAGCCACCGCTCGCGCGTGTCCTGTGCAGCCTGGGCGATGACCGGCACGAAGCCGCGCACGCGGTCGGGCCGGAACATCGGGGCCGATGTTCTGCGCTGTCCCCGCCAGTGAGATCCGTCGGCAGTCAGGATGCCGGATCCGAGGGCGGGCCCGAGCGCGCGGAGCATGAAGGATTCGCGCTCCAGCGCGCCGGCGTGATCGACCAGCAAGCTGTGGATGTGGCGCGGATCACAGACGTAGGTCGTCCGACTGCCCAGAAAGCGCGTTGTGACGAGCGGCTGTGAGTAGACGTCGTCCGGCCACGCCTCGATCAGGCTGCGCAGCATCGTGGCGAGCACGGACGGCAGCGCGATCGCTTCGGCGAAAGCTTCCCGGAACGGGATCCCGCCCGGCTCACAGACCCTGAACGTGCCTACGGATGTCATGCGGCAAACCTCACCGGCCCAGCATCCACGCCTGACGTTAAGTTTCTACAACTTTGCCTGGTTGAAGCGTGTCATAACATCGGATCTGCTGTTCGAATCAGGTCGATCCTTAAGGAGATATCACAAAACAGCCAAACGTATGTTGCTAGTGGCTCATGTCCAAGCTCGTGCGCCCCGATCTGAAGTTTCGCGAAGACAGGGGCAGCAGCCTCTGCCCGATGATAATCGTCGACCGCACTATTTCTGGACCGGACTCTCCGCTTTGGGCTCACTCCGGCCGCAAGCTCTGCGCTGCTCCCCAGGCGCTTCGTGGTCCAAATCAGTCAAGGGGATGCGCATCTGGAGGAGGCCTGCGCAACGGATCCCAGCGGGCGCACAGGGTAGCTTCACCATGCTTGTCCGATCCGTCCCCGTTGCAGGGCCCCGCTCTGACGCATGGCTTCCGGTCCCGGACGAGGACGGACGGATGGGAACGAAGCGGCCCGAGCCGGGGGACGGTGTCGCCAAGCGGCGACCGGTGGATGGGCTGGTCACGTAAGGCCAGCGCTCGACAAGCCATGCCAGTCCGCGCGCCTCCTGCTGCGGCGGCTAGTTCCTGGGGAACGAGCGAACGTCCGCCGAGATGCATCGATCAGCCCTCGATGGGAAGGCCGGTTTACGGCACCGATCCGATGGCCTTGGAGGCGCGTGGCAAGCCGATCGCCAGCGGTAGAGCGAGCACGCAGAGGATTGCCATGGCCCAGAACGCACCCGGGCCGAGGCGGCCATAGAGCGCCCCCCCGGCCGCCGTGATCACCGCTGAGGCAATGCCGAGTCCCAGCGTGCCGTAGAGGGTTTGAGCGGTGGCGGAGAGGCGTTCCGGCACGGTCGCGGTGATCAGGTGCATGGCGGCGAGGTGCAGGAGCGCGAATGTCAGTCCATGCAGCGGCTGAATCAGGACCAGCACGGGGACGGAGGCGGTGGTGGCCATCGCCGACCAGCGCAGCGCGCCGAGCCCTGCGGCAAGGAGCGCGGCGCGGGCGACGCCCAGACGCTCCAGCAGCCAGGGACCGGCGAGCACGAAGACGAGCACCTCCGACGCGACCGCCTCCGACCAGAGCAGACTGATCGTGCCCGGCCCGATGCCGGCCTCGCGCCACCGGATCACCGCGAAGCCGTCGTTCAGCGCGTGACTGCCGATGACGAGCGCGGCCACGAGGAGCATACGCCGGAACGGCGCCAGGGCCAGGAGTTCGCGGATGCCGCCACGGCCGAGGCTCGGCGTCACATCGCGTGGAGGAGCCGCCGGGACACGGGCCGCCGCGATCGCCATGACGAGGAACAGGACGCCGCTCGACACGATGATGCTCGCCAGCCCGGCTTGAGCGACGAGCAGCCCCGAGGACAGGGTCCCGAGCACGAACGCCGCCGAGCCGGCGCCGCGGACCCAGCCGTAGGAGAAGGTGCCCTCCCGCTCAGCGGCGGAGAGCGCGAGGGCGTCGGCCAGCGGTGCCAAGGCCGCGATGGCGCTGGCGTGCAGCACGCTCACCCCCAGCAGGGGCCAGAAGCCGAAGCCCGCGAGGTAGGCGAAGGAGATCAGCCCCGCCGCCGCGGCCGCCGTCGCGAGGACGGCCCGGGCGGCGTCGTAGCGGTCCGCGAGATGACCGGCGATGGGGCCTGCGCCGAGGCGCATCAGAGTCCCGGCCGCGAGCGCGATTCCGATCTCGCCCGGCGTCAGGCCCCGCTCGCCGAGGAAGCTCGGCAGGAACGGCGACTCCGTGCCGTAGGCGGCGTAAAGCGCGCCCTGCAGCAGCACGAAGGCCGGGAAGGAGCCCGTCAGGGCTCGGGCCAACGCATTCGAGGTGCTCGGTTCAGGCCGCGCATCCATGCCATCCGCTCCCGGACCGTCATACCGGCTCGGCAGACGCCTCCTCAGTGTGACCCGTGTGCTGTTCCTTGCCCAGAAACCGTCGGCCGACCATCCACACGAGGAGGCCGGCGCCGGCGACGCTCGCGAGGGCGAGGAAGGACGCCGCGAAGCCGAGGTACTGCGCGACGAGACCGGCCAGCAGCGGGCTCACGGTCGCACCCGCGCCGTAGGCGGTCATGACACCGCCGAGCCCGGCATTGGCGTGGCCCGTGCCCTCCATCATCTCGGCCACGAGGGCCGGGATGGCGACGCCGCCGAGCCCCATCGCCAAGCCTTCGAGTATCTGGACCGGGATGACCAGCAACCAGGATGTCGCGAACGCCGCGAGGATGCCGCGGGCCACGACGAGCCCGAGGGCGATGGAGAGGACATTGGCGTGCCCGTGCCCCTTCGCGACGCGGGCGGCGAGGAGCGCGGCTCCGACCATCGTGGCCTGCGCGACGACGGTCATGACGCCGGTGGTCAGGCTCGGGTCCGCGCCGGCCGCGGTGCGCGCCTGCGCCAGGAACGGCAGCATGGCGCCGTTCGCGGTCTGGTAGGCGAAGACAGTGCCCGCCAGGATCAGCAACGGCTTGGTTCCGAACAGAACGCGCAGCGTCGAGCGCTCATCCTGCGCGCCGCCCCGCGCCGTGCCGTGGTCAATGCTGCCCTTGTCGATGGTGAACAGGACGCCGCACGAGGCGACCGCCATGACCACGATGGCGATGGACACGTAGCCCAGCCCCAGCGTGTAGCCGAGCACGCCCGACAACGCGGCATTGGCGGCGTTGCCGGCGTGGTTGAACGCCTCGTTGCGCGAGACCCGGTGTCCGTAAGCCTTCTGCCCGACGATGCCGAGCGTGACGGCCGCGACCAGCGGGGCGATGCTGGTGTCGGCAACGCCGATGAGGAGTTGCGACAGGCCGATCAGCCAGAGGCTGTTCGTAGACACCAAGCCGACCGCGCCCATGGCGATGGCGAGGACGGCGGCCGCCAGGGCGGCACGCTTGTACGCCGTCCGGTCGATCAGCGCGCCGACCGGCGTCGTGGCGAGGAGGCCAGCGAAGCCCGCGAGGCCCATGGCGAAGCCGGTGGCGGCCGGGTCAAATCCTTGTTTCTGCAAGTACACGCCGAGAAACGGCCCGAAGCCCTCGCGCGCGCCGGCCAGGGCGAAGTTCAAGGCACCGAGGCTGGCGGCTGGCTGCATGGAGTTCGGTCTCCGGTCCGTGTGTGCGATGTCGCAGCCCCAGGTAGTGGCGCAGCGTCGCCCTACGTTGTTCTCGGGTCGCCGACAGTCGCGATGCGACCGGTCGGAGATGTGCACGTTGTCCGATACTGTACAATTGGTGCTCTCCCGCGAAGTCGGGAGCGGGGCAGCTCAGGTCCTACAGGCTGTTGTAGCCATCCCAGCCTGCAACGAAGCTGAGCGTATTGAGACTTGCCTGCGGGCCCTCGATCAGCAGGAAGACCTCCGGGGAAGCGGACTGGGGATCGTGCTGTTCCTCAACAATTGTACGGACGGCACCGCCCACGTGGTCGCAGCCCTGCGGCCGACGCTGGGCGTGCCGATCCATATCGTCGAGCGCATCTTCGCGGGCGCGAATGCCGGCTGGGCCCGGCGGGAGGCCATGGAGGCGGCAGCCGCGTGGCTGGAGGAGAGCGGCACACCGGACGGCGTGATCCTGACAACGGACGCGGATAGCCGGGTGCCGGCTGACTGGGTCGCCCGCAACCTCGACGCCATCAGGGCCGGAGCCGACGCCGTGGCCGGCAAGATCGCCCTCGACGCGACGGATGCCGCGCGCCTTCCCGCCGCCCTGCACGCGCGCGGGGCGCTGGAGGGTCGTTACGAGACGCTGCTCACTGAGATCGAGGCGCGGCTCAACCCTCTCGCGCATGATCCGTGGCCGCGGCACTGGACGACCTCGGGTGCCACGCTCGCGGTTCGTCACGCCACCTACCGGCAGGTCGGCGGCATGCCGCCGCTCGCGGTTGGCGAGGACAAGGCCTTCGTCTCGTCGCTGCTGTCGAGTGACGCGCGGGTGCGGCACGATCCGGATATCCTCGTCGTCACCTCCGGCCGGCTCGACGGGCGGGCGCCGGGCGGCGCAGCGGACACGATGAAGCTGCGCTGCGCGGTGCCGGAGAGCCCGTGCGACCCGCGCCTTGAGCCACTGCCGCGTGCGCTGTTCCGGTTCGCTTGGCGCCGTCGACTTCGGCACCTCTCCGTGTCCGGGCGATTGACGCACACACGGCATTGGGCGCCGTGGCTCGGCATCCGGGCGGGCGACGCGCAGGCCATCGTCCGGCTGCCTGCGTTCGGAGCTGTCCTGGCCGCGGTGGAGTTCACGAGCCCTCACCTCGTCTATCGGCCGCTTCGCCCGCGGGAGCTTCCGAAGCACATCCGCCTTGCGAGCTTGGTCCTGTTCCTGATGCGGGGGACGGAAAACCTCCTCCGCGGTGGTGCATCCAAGAACGCGCGTGCCGTGGGTCGGTTGGGCGCGACGTCGGTCGAGGGGCCCGGCAATGCCTGATGGCGGCGGCTTGATCTACCGCGTGCAGAAGCACGCCGCCCGCCGGTTGCACTACGATTTCCGCCTGGAACTCGGCGGCGTCCTCAAGAGCTGGGCGGTGACGCGCGGACCGAGTCTCATCGCGGGCGAGCGTCGTTTGGCGGTCGCGGTCGAGGACCATGGCATGGATTACGCCGACTTCGAGGGCGTGATCGCACCGGGCAGCTACGGGGCCGGCGTCGTGCTGCTGTGGGACCGCGGCACCTGGGAACCGGACGGCAACCCCGCTGCGGCGCTCGCATCGGGATCGCTCGCCTTCACGCTGCACGGCGAGAAGCTGGCCGGCCGGTGGCGCCTCATGCGGATGAAACCTCGGCCCCGCGAACGGCATGTCTCCTGGCTCCTGATCAAGTCTCAGGACGCGGCGGCGCGCCAGCCCGGAGCGCCGGACATCCTGGACGAGCGACCGCGCTCGGTTGCGACCGGTCGCACGGCCGAGGAGATTGCCGCCGCAGCGGCCTGACAGGAGGAAGGCACATGGACCAGAGGACGCCATCCAAGCTGGCCTACGATGCCGTCATGGCGGCGCGTGAGGTCGCCGCGACGTCCGCGACGCGGGCGGAAGCCGAGGATCGTGACGGCGGCTTCCCGGCCGACGATGTCGCCGACCTCGCCCGTTTGGGCCTGCTCGCCGCACCGGTGCCTTCGGCTGAAGGCGGCATGGGCCTCGGCGAAGAGCCGGGGGCAGGCGAACTCCCGGACGTCCTGCGCGTGGTCGGCTACGGCAGCCTCGCTCTGGGCCGCCTATACGAGGGCCACGTCAACGCGGTCCAGCTCGTCGCCCGATACGGTACCCCCGCTCAACGAACACGGCTGTTCGCGGACGCTCAGAAGGGGCACTTGTTCGGCGTCTGGAACACCGACCCGCCCGGCGATTGCCTGAAGCTGGGAGAGGATGGTCGGCTCCGCGGCGTGAAATCCTTCGCCTCTGGGGCGGGCTTCGTCACCCGCGCCCTGGTGACCGTCAAGCGTGAGCCGGGCACACCGCCGCTGATGCTCGTCGTGCCCTTGAGCCCCGGGAGCCGCGCCGACCTGACGGCTTGGCGGGTCCACGGGATGCGGGCGTCCGCCACCGGCACGGTCGACTTCGAGGGCATCGCCATCACGCAGGACGAGATCCTGGGCGGATGGGACGACTACCACCGGCAGCCCGCCTTCTCGGGCGGGGCATGGCGGTTCGCAGCGGTACAGCTCGGGGGCATCGAGGCCGTGTTCGATGCTTGGCGGGGCCACCTCTCGGCGACCGGCCGAGGTGACGACCCGCACCAGCTCGCGCGCTTCGGCGAGGGCGCCATCGCGGTTCAAGGCGCCCGACAATGGGTGGAACGCGCAGCCTTGACCGTCACGGAGGACGCTCTCGCACCGGAGCGCGTGGTCGCTTTCGTCAACTTGGCGAGATTGGCCGTCGAGAAAGCCGGCCTCGAAGTGCTGCAGCTCGCCCAGCGTTCGGTCGGCCTGCAGGGCTTCCTGCGCGAACACCCGCTGGAGCGGCTCTCCCGCGACCTCGCCACCTACCTGCGTCAGCCCGCACCAGATCGGGCCCTCACGACTGCGGCGGCCGAGATCCTGGGAGCCGGCGGCAGCGCCGGCGACCTCTTCGAGGGGTGGGACGCACGATGAACCGGCACACCGCCTCCCTGCCGCCGAGCTACTTCGACGAGCGCTACACCGCCGATCCCGATCCCTGGCAGTTCGCCACCAGCGCCTACGAGCACGCCAAGTACGCCGCCACGCTCGACGCGCTGCCGCGAGACCGATACGCCTCAGCCCTGGAAGTCGGCTGCTCCATCGGGGTGCTGACCGAGAGGCTGGCTCAGCGCTGCGACGCCCTCGTCAGCCTCGATCTGTCGGAACTCGCCCTGGCGCAGGCGCGCGACCGGTGCCGTAGCCTGCCGCATGTCCGCTTCGAGATCGCGCAGGTGCCGGGACAATGGCCGCCGGGCTTGTTCGACCTGATCGTACTGTCGGAGGTGGTCTACTACCTCGACGCCGGCGACGTGACGCGGCTGGTGGAGCGTGTCCGGACGAGCCTGAAGCCGGGTGGGGTCGTCGTGCTGGTGCACTGGACGGGGGAGACGCACTACCCGCTTTCCGGCGATGAGGCGGCCGAGTATTTCATCCACGATGCCGGAACCTTCTTGTACGTCACCCACCAAGGCAGGGATGACAAGTATCGGCTCGACGTCTTGGTGCAATCAGGGAGTTGCGACTGACGGACTTCTGAAAGGCAGCGAAAGGCCGCGCCTCAGATTTGAATGCGTGGAGCGGGATGGCGGCCATCGGCCACGGAAGGAGCCCCGCACCCCTTTCTCGGGCGCCGTCGACGAGTGCGGTCGGTTATCGGTGCTCAAGGCTCAGTCGCCTACATCTCGACCTGTGTTCCAAGCTCGACGACGCGGGGCGGCGGGATGCGGTAGTAGTCCGGTGAGCGCACGGCGTTTCTGGCCATGAAGGCGTAGAGCGGCTCCTGCCAAGAGCTCAGCTCTGGGCGCAGCGACGGGACCGGCTTCTCCCGCCCGATGAAGAACGAGGCCGTGTCCGGATCGACTCCAACCACGTCGCGATGCAGCCGCAGCGCCGCCATGACATCGGGCTTTTCGGCGAACCCAAACGTCAGCCAGACGAGGCTGAATCCTGATGGCAACGGCTCAACCGTCACGCGTTTCGTCTCAGAAACATGCGGCACGCGCTCCGTCGTCACCTTCAGCATCACGATGCGCTCGTGCACCACGCCATTGTGCCGGACGTTCAGCGCCAGCGCCGCGGGGACGATCTGGGTCTGCTTGGTGAGATAGATGGCAGTGCCGCGCATCCGGATCGGCGCGTCCGGTCCATCGAGCCCGGCGATGAAATCCGTCATCGTGACGGCATCCTTGTCGCGCCGCTCGAACGCGATCTCTCGGCCCTTTCGCCACGTGAGCATCAGCGTCAGCGCTACGCTGCCGACCAGGAGCGGAAACCAGCCCCCGGCCGGGATTTTGTGGACGTTGGCACCGACGAAGGTCAGGTCGAGAATCAAGAACAGGCCGGCCGTCGGAAAGACCAAGTAAGGCGGCCAGCGCCAGAGCCCGTTGGCAACGGTGGTCACCAGGAGCGTGGTCACCATCATGTCGCCAGCGACCGCGATGCCGTAGGCATTGGCGAGCGCGTCCGACGAGCGGAAGCCGAAGACGAGACCCAATACCACGGCGGCCAAGAGCCAGTTGAGCTGCGGCACGTATACCTGTCCGATGGACTCCTCGGAGGTCTGCCGGATCTCGAGCCGAGGAATGGCGCCGAGTTGGATCGCTTGCTGCACCAGAGCGAAAGCCCCGGAGAGGACCGCCTGACTGGCGATCACCGTGGCCAGTGTCGTGAGCCCGACGAAGGGGGCGAGCAGCCAGCCGGGAAACAGCAGGAAGAACGGATTGGCGGCCGCAGCGGGGTCAGTGAGGACCAGGGCTCCCTGGCCGAGGTAGTTGAGCACCAGCGCAGGCAGCACGAAGGCAAACCAGTTGATCCGGATAGCGCCTCGACCGAAGTGGCCCATATCGGCGTAGAGGGCCTCGCCGCCGGTGAGCGCCAGAAAGACCGAGCCGAGCACGGCGAAGGTGCTCGATGCCCCAGAATCGCCGACGTAGGCCAGCGCGTAGCGGGGATCGAGGGCGAGGAGCACGCGCGGCTGCTGCAGGAGGTGATACAGCCCGAACAGCGCCAGGGTCAGGAACCAGGCGGCCATAACGGGGCCGAACAGGAAGCCGACGCGGCCGCTGCCGCGGCTTTGGATCGCGAACAAACCAATCAGAACGACTGCGGCGATGGGCACAACGTAGGGCGTGACGACCGGAGTGACGAGTTGCAGTCCCTCGATCGCGCTCAGGACCGAGATGGCCGGCGTGATCATCGCATCACCGAAGAACAGGGAAGCGCCCGCCAGCCCGATGATGGCCAGGGTTGGCCGCAGTCTCCCCGCCACAGGCAATGCCAGCGACAGGAGCGCCATGGTGCCGCCTTCGCCCTGGTTGTCCGCCCGCATGACGAACACGACGTACTTGAGGGCGACGATGAGGAGGACGGCCCAGAACACCATCGAGAGGACACCGAATACGGTCGCCTCGCCAGCGGTCTCACCGGCAGCCTTCAACGACTCCCGGAAGGCGTAGATCGGGCTCGTGCCGATGTCGCCGAAGACCACCCCGAGCGCCCCCAGGAGCAGGGCAGGTCGCACCGGATGCTTAGCGGCGGCCGGGGTCGAGACAGCGCCGGCGGAGGAGATCATCGGGCTTCCTGTCGGGTGTGGGCCGCTGAGAGGCCGTCTCGGTGTCGAACGCCGAACGAGGCGCATGCCCCAGCAAAGCCCGACCGGCTCCTCCGCACGACACGGTATCGTGCTCGACAGCGGGCGGATCGCTGTTTGCAGTAGAGCTCAGGCGATCGTTGAAGCCAAGGTTCAGTCATCCCGCCTCTCGGGTCCCGCTCGGGGTGGGCGGCTCTGAGACTCGACCCGGGTCGCATCATGTGGACTCGATGGCACCAGCAGGTGTCCAGCGATTCTGGCGAAGGGCGACCCGGCGTCAACGGCTCAGCGCGGCCCCCGCGCGCGAGCATGACGGCCGCACGCACGGGAGGAGGCTGTCCGCTTTCCCGGCGAGACTGCTCCGGAGCGGACCGGCCGCTCCCGGCGAAGTCCGGCCGGCGGTTGTGCGGTTCTCCCAGCGCGCTCGGCGGTTCAAACCGGTAGGGTGGAGCGGATCTGGAGCGCGCGTATGCAAGACATCCCGTTGGGCACGAGGGGCAGCTTCGCCATGCTGGTCCGTCCCCCACATTTGGCAAGCCAGTTCAAGGACAGCACCTTGCCGCCGGTTTTTGCCACACCGATGATGATCCTGATGATGGAGAACGCGGCTCTGAACGCCATCCGCCAGTTCCTCGACCCCGGCGAGAGCGCCATCGGAACGAAGGTCGACGTGAGCCATATGGCGGCGACCCCGGTCGGGCACCGGGTGAGAGCGGAGGCCGAGGTCGTGGGCGTCACGGGACGTCAGATCCAATTCCGCGTTGCGGCCTGGGATGAGGCCGAGCAGATCGGGACTGGGACGCACGAGCGGGTGGTGATCGACCTGAAGCGCCTCGAGAAACGTCTCGCCAACAAGCGGCCCGCCTCATCATAGCGCGTGTGGGTGCCTGCCCGCGTTCGGGGCGGATCCGCTCCGACGCGGGCATGTCCCTCTCGGGCAGAGCCCGCTGGCGTCGAGAGAGCGCCGCAAGTCTCAGTCGGGTGGTCGTTCACCGGTCCGCGCTGGGACGGCAATGGACGGCGATGCAGGGACGCGGACGTCGTCTCCGCTCTCGCTTCGGGCCTTCCCGGGCCTCGATGGTGTTCGCCTGTGACCTGTTCGATCCGGCGCGGCGGATGATCGAGCCGCGCGGGCTACACAGCGTGGTTTCATGCCGGCGATCAGCACGGCGATCGCCGATCGAACGGCGTGTTGCCGGGCTGAGCTGCGTCCACCTTCAGGAAGTCGGAAGCTTAGCGCCGTCCTCGCTGCGCAGATGCAGGTAGGCCGGATCGAACTCCGCCGCCGCCTTCAGCCCCTCCCAGTCCTCCACCGTCAGCCGCCTGCCACGGACTGTGACCAAGCCGGCGGCCTTCAGATCCCGCATCGTGCGGTTCACATGGACCGGTGTGATCCCGAGCGCGTCAGCCAGCTCGGGCTGGGTCATGGGCATTGCGCAGGTTCGTTCAGGGGCCAGCCCGACGGCGTCTAGGCGCGTGATCAGCTCGCAGAACAGGTGGGCCAGGCGCGTGTAGGCCTCGCGGCGTCCGATGTTGAGCATCCATTCACGGACAAGGGCGGCATCGATCAGCGTCGAGCGCCAGAACACCTCCAGCAGCTTCGGTTGCTCCCGGAACAGCACACGAAGCGCGTCGTGCTCCACGAAGCCGATCCGGCTCGGGCTGACGGTCGCGATGCTGTTGTCGAGCACCTTCAGGTGCAGGCTCTGGAGGTCCGGCACGTCCCCGACGACGTGATAGGCCATGACCTGACGCTTGCCTGACGGCGTCGTCTTGTAGGCGGCCACAAAGCCCTCCAGCAGGGCGAAGCAGCGGGACGGCCGGTCGCCCTCGCGCACGATGTCCTGGTAGGCGTCGAAACGCGCCACATGCATGGGCAGGGCGCAAAGCGCGGCCCGCTCCTCCCGCGACAGGGGGAAGAGGGCGATGCTCTCCATCTTGCGCACGAACGGATGCGTGTCGGGCGGGTGAAGCGATCCGGTCATCACGTGCCTGCCCTTCGCGTGAGAACACCATGCTTCGGCGGTCAGAGCTCAACGTACCGCCGCCCGTCTACGTTGCGGCAGCTCAGGTGCCCGACGATCCAAGACGCGCGCAGATCCAGGCTTGCGCCTCGTCGATGTCGGCGAAGGTCGGACCCGAGATGTCGGTGACCCGGCCGAACCCGGCTTCCAGGAACCACTTCCCGGCATCCGTCTCATGCAGGTCGGAGAGTCGAACCAGGATCGCGACCAGAAACCCCTCGTGGAACACGAGCTGGCTCTCCTGGTCCTCGCTGCCCGTGGCAACCTGCACGGGCTGAAGCTGCAGGCTCATGCAGCATCCCTCCCGCCCAGATGCAGGTAGTTGGGCTTGAACTCGGCCAGGGTCTCCAAGCCGGCCAGATCCAGGATCCGCAGCTGCCGCCCGGACAGCGCGATCAGCCCCCGCTGCTTCAGGCTTCCGAGCGTGCGGTTGACGTGCACGCTGGTCAGGCCGGTCGTGTCGGCCAGATCCTCCTGGGTGATCGGCAAGGCGTAGCCGTCGCCGGCCGTCCGGCCGACCGCACGCAGCCGCAGCAAGAGCTCACACATGAGGTGCGCGATGCGCTCCTCGGCGGAGCGGCGGCCGACATTGACCAGCCACTCGCGCAGGGTCGCCTCGTCCACCAGCGTGGCGAGGCGCAGGGCATGCGTGATGCCGGGATGATCCCGCAGCAGCGCCTGGATGACGTCGAGGCTGATCCGGACCACGTGGCAGGCCGAGAGCGTGCCGATCGAGTGATCCATGGCCTTCAGCATGGCCACGTCGAGGTCGCAGTAATCGCCCGGCACCAGATAGGCCATGATCTGGCGCGCGCCGCTGGCCCGGAGCTTGTAGCGGCAGGCGATGCCGTCCAGGACCAGGTAGACGCCGTCCGGCTTGTCGCCCTCGCCGATCAGGTCCGTGCCGGCCGGGACGAGGTGCGGCTTGGCGCTGATCCGCTCCAGCACCGCCCGGTCGTCGGCCGAGAGCGGGGCGAGGCTCTCCAGCTTCAGGATCAGGGGGTTGGCGGCCCGGCCGTCCGGGCGTGAGGTGCCGTCCTCGGCACCGGCTGTGTCGTTGTCCTGCATCGCCTCTCACCCAAGTCGGGCCTCTCACCCAAGTCGTGCTTGCGACCGCCGAGGGGTGTGGGGCAGTCATTCCTCGATCCGCGGCGGCTGCCCGCCGGCGCAATCGGCGTCACACAAGCGTAGGCGCCCGCCGCCGGACCATCTCCTGCTGAATGTATAACCTAAATCAAAGTTCCCCAGCGGGATCAGCTTCCGACTGCACCAGTTGCATCGTCGAATTCTGTACAATACCCTTCCGGAGCCCGCGACGAACGGCCGGCGCGCCTCTCGAGCTGGCCACATGTAGCAGCCCGCTTCTGCGCGGACGGCTCGCGACGCCGCGGGAAGATCCGCCGACCGCCCGGCATCGCGACAGACCGGATGCGCACGAGCGGCACGGTGCTGCCGGAAGGCTGGCGTGACGAACGATCCGGTTCCGGCTCGGGCTTCACGGGCTTCTACGGTGAGGTCAGGGGGATTTGTGCCGGTCCGCTTCCACGTCGAAGATTCGGCCGGGCGGCCGCCCATCGAGCCGTTCGCCCCCTCTGAATGCGGCGTGCCCAGTGTCCGCACGGGGACTACCCTTCGGTCCGCCCAGGGTACGCGATCAGCGAGGAGGTGTGCTCAGTCCGCGCCCGCATCTCGGCGGCGGCGGCTCGCATCTCCGCGATTTCGGCACGCATTGCGGCAATCAATGCGCGGCCCTTCCGCACCTCCGCCAGATAGGCCCGCGGCTCCGGGCTCACAGGAGGCCGCTTCGGCTTGCGTCCGTCGTGCAGCCGTTCGCTGAACGGCACCTCCATCAACGCGGAACCGGCCGCATCACAGATCACGAACGCGCAGGCGAGCGGCGCGGTGCCTTCGTGCAGGAGATCCGCGCACAGGTCCGGGATGGTCCGGCACGCCTCCAAGTAGGCGGCGTCCAGGCTTGGCCAATCGAGGCCAACCCGGTCTCGTTCCAGGCCCTTGGGCGTGCAGAGATGGAAGTAGAATTGTGGCATCGGCTCGGCGCACCTGCTCTCAGCCAAACCGAGCGAGGCGCAGATGGTTCGGTCGGAGCCTGCGGAACGCTGCGGTGCGATCCGCGCACATCCCGGAGCGACTGCGCGCTGAGGCGCACGGTACCGCCCTGCCCGCGCGCGACCCGGTGCCGACAGGCACCCGTGGTCCGACGCACCGGGAAACTGCGTTCTGCAGGACGTTCGAGGATGTATCCAGGAAAGCGTTCCGGAGCGATCGCGGCGTCGAGATCCCCCGATCAGGCTGGGAAGGCCGCTCTGCACGAGGCGGACCCGATCTGGCCCGATGACGTCCCATCCGCTTTCGCGGCCTGTCTCGTCCGGAGCAGCCATTCCGCTTCCGGCCGGTGCCGAACGGGGTCCACCGGACGGCCTGGAAGCGGACCTTCGGCTCCGCGCAGCCCGCACCGTGTCCAGGAGGCGGGCCACCTCGGCCGAGAGGTGCTCTGACTGCCGCGAAAGCGCTCCTGCCGCCCCAGCACCTGGTTCGCCGCTGTCCCCGTCCCGTCGGCGGCCGCGAGTTCGGCGACGGTGTGCGTCGCTTCGCTCGTCCCGGATGCGGCGCGGCTGATGCTGCGCACAATCTCCTGCGTCGTGGCACCCTGCTCCTCGATGGCGGCTGCGACGTTCGTAGAGAGACCGCTTACCTCCGTCACTGTGCGGCCGATCTCCTGGATGGCGACCACGACCTGCGGGGTCGAAGGCTGGACCGGGCTCACGCAAGCCTCGATCTCCGCCCGCGGTCTGGGACGCGAGTTCTTTGACCTCCGCGGCGACGACGGCGAAGCCACGGTCCGCCCGCGGCCGTGCCGAACGTCTCGGAATCTCCCGACACGGCGCGCCCCGCGTCCTCCGTCCGACGCGCCTCGTCGGCCGCCTGCGCCGTCATCGCGGAGGAACGCGCCATCTGGCCGGAGATTTCCTGGAGGGTGGACGCCAGCGCCCCGGTCGCTGGTGTCACCGTCTGTACGGTGGCCGGGAGAGGTCGGGAGGGGCTGATCGGCTTCCTTCGCCCGCGCGCTCCGAAGCGGCCCCGCCGCTTTCAATCGACCCGGCTTGGCCGCCCTGCGCCCCGTTCGGCCCTTCAGCCGACCTCATCAGCGTCACAGAAGCGGACGTTGCGGCGGCTGTCCAACCGGGGGCGCCCCTAAACGCGGGATGCGGCGTTTCACGGGTCGCCCCGGCGTGGAGGCAGCCCAGGTCGATCGAGAGCTCGCGACCGGGCCGGCGGCCCCGTATGCTCCTGACGGCGGAGAAGGTTTCCGCTGCCGCGGCCCGCGCCGGTCGCCCCGATGGACGACCTGGAAGCTCCGGTCAGCCTTCCGCCTGCCCGAAGGCATCGGCGCCCCCACGGATGAGCGCGAATGCGGCCTCGGCGTCACCGCGCCGGAGCACCTTGAAGTCCTTGCCGGCAAGTTGGTTGTACTGCGCGAAAAACGCCTCCACCTCGTCGAGCATGCCGGGCCGCAGGTTGGACAGCGCCTCGACATGCGCGTGCGTGCGGGCCTTCACGGCCACGCCGACCAGCCGGTCGTTGCGCTCCCAGCTACCGTCGCGCTCCTTCTGTTCGGCCTCGATCACGCCGAGCAGGCGCGCCTCCAGCACGCAGCCGGGGAAGACCGGGGCATCCATCACCACGAGGATGTCGAGCGGATCGCCGTCGGCGCCCTTCGTGGAGGGGATCATGCCGAAATCGTAGGGGAAGCTCATGCCCTCCGGCAGGACCATCTTGAACTGGAAGGCATTGAAGGCCTCGGAGTAGGCGTACTTGTTCGGACTGCCCTTCGGCGTCTCGATGACCACGCGGACGGCGCCGTCCTCGCCAAGGGTGGGCAGGCGGCTCAGGGGCGGGGCGGGCTCGCTCACAGGGGGGGCTCCAGCGCGGTGCCAGGCAGCGCGACAGATGGGTGAACCGGGACGGAGGCCATCCGGGTCCCGGGCTGCCGCAGGACGCCTGCACGGTCTCCCGCAGGAGACCGCCTAGCGGCGCGTTTCCGCGCCCGGGGCAGGATCTCGGTTTTGCGATGATCGCGTCGCGCGAGCGCGCTCCAGGGAGGCCGCTCCGCGCCGCGCCGCGCGCAAGATCGCGAGGGCCGGCTGCCACCAGCCGCGCGCGATCTCGGCCTGAGTTGCGGCCTCCCGGGCGGGCCACGCGCGCACCAGCTCGTCATGCGTCGGCCGGCGCCACGTGGACCAGATCAACAAGCCGGCCCCGGCTTCCACGGCGGGATAGAACCGGGCGGCGACGACGGGCTCGACGACCTCGCCGCTGATCGCCTCGAACACCACGCATCCCAGATGGGTCTGCAGCACGCGTCCGAGCGGCGGCTGCGCCTCCCCGGGCACCGGGTACCGGTTGCGGCGGCGCTCGGCGGCCTCGGCCAGCCGTTCCGCGTGCTCGGGGGACGCCCTGCGGCTCGCCGCGCGCTTGCGCCGCTCCTCGGGCTCGGCTCGACGGGCGGCATCCTCGATGGCCGGCCACCGCCGGCGGAACTCCTCGAACGACCGGAACGGCACGCGCCACGCCTTCGAGGCCGGGTCCCACCGGGCCCAGGGCACCAGCCGCAACTCGGAGACGACGTCCCGGGAGTACGGCGTGCGCACCACGAGGTCGTCGGCAACCTCCAGGTAGGGGCTCGTGATCGGTTCGAAGGTGCAGGCATCGCGGCCGCGCGCGTCGGCATGGGCCAGAACGCCCGACCACTCGCGGCTCGACCACGCGTTCAGGCGCCGCTCCGCCGTGGCGCCCGGCACGAACCAGGCCCCCAGGTCGTCGCGCCACCGCGCGCGGGGGAACGCGGCCCGAAACCGCTCCACGGTCATGCGGTCGTACGGGAAGGCAGCCGTTGCCCCGGGTGCCCCGTCGCCGGCATCCCGCTGCGTCGCGC
The DNA here is from genome assembly GCF_022829625.1 of Methylobacterium sp. E-046. NCBI lineage: Bacteria > Pseudomonadati > Pseudomonadota > Alphaproteobacteria > Hyphomicrobiales > Methylobacteriaceae > Methylobacterium > Methylobacterium sp. E-046. The sequence goes on from NZ_JAKSYP010000268.1 coordinate 32,514, forward strand.
TGAACTGCTCCGTTTCTCCGGCCATCGGTCGACCTATGTTGGCCTTCGGCCGTGCCGACATGCCGAAAGCACCAGTCGCAAGTTCGAGAACGGGCAACCGGTTCCCGCCCCGCACGTCCGGCAAGGTCCGATCCTGCAGAGCCCCGGCGGCTGCACCCAGTGCACGCTCGGCGGATGGTGACCCGCATCCCGCCGGGTTTCGGCTTTCCGAAAGCGGCGGCAGTGCCGATGCGCGCAGCTTCCGGAAGGCCGGCGCGATGATGCGGCGCACCGCGGCGGCGCGCGGGCAAAGAATGCGGACCCTGCGGCCCACGTTCACGACCCGGCATACTGCCCTTCGGTGACCGGCTCCATCCACGTCACGGCCTTGCCGTCGAGACGCTCCTGGATCGCGATGTGCGTCATCGCCGTGGTGGCGGTGGCCCCATGCCAATGCTTCTCGTTCGGCTCGAACCAGACGACGTCGCCCGATACGATGTCCGCGATCGGACCGCCCTCGCGCTGAACCCATCCGCGTCCGAACGTGACGATCAGCGTCTGGCCGAGCGGGTGCGTGTGCCACGCGGTCCGTGCGCCCGGCTCGAACGTGACACTGGCCATCGCGACGCGGGCCGGATCGGGCGCGCTGTGGATTGGGTCGATCCGCACCGTACCGGTGAACCAGGCGGACGGTCCTGCGCCCGAGGGCTGACTTCCGCTGCGCTTGATGTCCATGGGATCCATCCTCCGTCCGTTGCGGTAACGCGCGTCAGAGCGACCAGCCGCCGTCGACCGAGATCGACGCTCCGGTGACGAACGCACCGAGGTCCGAACACATCCACAGGACGGCTTCGGCGATCTCCTCGGGCTTGCCCAGCCGCCCGACCGGCTCAAGATCGATCGCCTTCCGGATGTCGCCGCCCGTGAAGCGGTCCATCATGGGTGTCTCGATGTTCCCGGGAAGGACGGCGTTCACCCGGATGTTCGCCTTCGCGTAGTCGAGGGCGGCCGACTTGGTGAGGCCGATGAGGGCGTGCTTCGAGGCGGCATAGTTCGCGCCTCCCGCCACCCCCCTGATGCCCGCGCCGGACGATGTGTTGACCACCACGCCGCCGCCCTGCCGGAGCATCTGCGCGATCTCGTGCTTCATGCACACGAATGTGCCGCGCAGGTTGATGCCGAGGATGCGGTCCCACTCGTCGAGGGGGATCGCGTGGACCGGAGCGGCCCTGTTCTCGACCCCCGCGTTGTTGAAGGCGCAGTCGAGGCGGCCGAACCGCTCGACGGTTTCGGCGACCGCCGCTTCGACGTCCTCCGGCACCGACACGTCGCACCGGATCGCGAGCCCCTCCCCACCCGCCGCTTCGATCTCGGCACGAAGCCGATCGAGCGCAGGCTCGGTCCGATCGGTGATCGCCACCCGCGCGCCTTCCCGCGCGAACGCGATGGCAGCGGCGCGGCCGATGCCGCTGGCTGCCCCCGTGACGAAGGCGACTTTTCCGGTGAAGCGGCGCATGTCTCGATCCCTCGGCTGACCTCGATGGAGCAGACGTAGACGCTGCGCTGTGCGCCGATCAGCCGTTCCTCTCTCAACGGAACGATGAGCGGGGCTCATCGTCGGGCAGCGCGGCCTCTAGAACCCGAGCGGCGCCCTCTCGCGGATCAGGTCGATGAGGAGCCGCAATCCCGTCGGCAGTTGGCGACGGCCGGGATAGTAGAGGTGAAAGCCGGGTCCCAGAGGGGCCCAATCCGCCAGCACGACGCGAAGCTCGCCGCGGGCGACCGAGGGTCCGACGCACGCCTCCGGGAGATAGGTGAGACCGCCGCCCGCCGCCGCGAGCGACAGGGCGAACTGCGTGTTGTCGAGCGTCACCGCCCCGGGAACGTCGAGGGCGATCTGCCCGTCGGCCCCCTCGAACTCCCATCGGTAGAGGCTCTCGTCGCCGAGGCGGATGCGCAGGCATCGGTGTGCCGCGAGGTCGCGCGGATGATCGGGCGTCCCGTGCCGATCGAGGTAAGCCGGAGCGCCCACGACAACCCAGCGCAGATCGGCGGACAGGCGCCGGGCCACCATGTCCTGAGGGATTGTTCCGCCGTAGCGAATGCCGGCATCGGCGCCGGCTTCCACGACATCGAGCAGATCGTTGGACACCCTGACGTCGACCTCGATCATGGGGTGGCGGTCGTGGAAGAGAGGCAGCACGGGGGCGAGCAGCAACGTACTCGCGTGTTCGAGAACGTTGAGGCGGATCCGGCCGGTCGCCTTCGTCGGCTCCCGGTGCTGGTTGAGCACGTCGAGCGCGGAGCCGATCGCCGCGAACGGGGCGTCCAGCGAAGCCAGCAGGTCTTCCCCTGCTGCGGTCAGCGTGACGCTGCGGCTGGTGCGGTTGACGAGGCGGACGCCGAGCCGAGCCTCCATCGCCTTGAGCGCATGGCTGAGCGCGGAGGCACTGACGCCCAGTTCCAGACCGGCCCGCCGGAAGCTGCGGTGGCGCGCGATGGCGAGGAAGGTCCCGAGGTCGGCTAATTCGGCTCGATCGATCCGCATGGAGGCAGTGGCGCGCCTGCTGGCGGGAAAGCAAACCCGATCGCGTCCTGACCGAATTGGACCGGGACCCACCGGCTTTCCCTGCGACCCCGTCGAGTGGCTTTCCGCCCGTCCGCTCCCAGGCGGCCGACGCATCGGAGCAGATGTTGCGGTCCCGCCCCCCCATGACCCCGGTCGGACGCTTAGCTGACCGTGGCGGCATCCCGGAAGCGGAGATCTCGCCAGCGGAAGGCGCCGCTCCGATCACAGTGCAATCGTGTATTGAAATCTATTTTACGAGAAATTCCGCGGACCAATTCGATATTGTGGCACAATATTCCGCCGACCGGCGGACGTCGCCCGCGCGCATCTCCGGCGACGCCGCACTTGTCAGCATACAGGATCCCCAATCTATAACGGGGGATCGCCCCACGACCGCCCGGCGCCGTTCTGGATCTCCATTCTCCGATGCCATCACCGGTCACGACTTTCGGTCTTCAACCCCTGGCCAGCCGCCCATGCCGGCAGGTGACCCGGTTCGATCAGGTGCATTCTACCCCGCAGGGTCGCCGCGACGACGCCGTTCGACCGAATTCCCTTTGAGCCGACGCCCGTTCACACGCGATGCACACCGTATTCTCGACAGACGGGATCCACCCGCACAACACCTTCCGACGCTGGCGGGAAGTGCTCGGCGACCAGTTGGTCCCGGCCGAGATGCGGAGCGTCGGCGACGCGCCCTTCCAGGGTCGGATCCAGGCCTCGACGATCGGGCCGATGGCAGTCACCGAGATCGCGAACGGCGCGATGCGAACCGAGTCCACGGCCGACCACATCCGGCGGAGCGGGCGCGACGATCAAGTGGTCGCTGTCATGAGGCTTTCCGGCGGTTCCGCCTGCCAGCAGGGCGACCGCGAGACCGTATTCGGTGCAGGCGACCTCGTGGTGTTCGACCCCCGCCCGGGCGTGTCGGAGGCGCAGGCGGGCTGCTCCCTGATCGTCACCCTGCCGCGCGAGCGCTTCGAGGCCCTTCTGGGGCCGTCCCGGCTGTACACCGCGCTCACGGTCGGAGCCGACCTCGCCTCGACGACCCTGGCCAGCACCTTCATCCAGGAGCTGGTGCGCGTGGGTGATCGGCTCACCTCCGACGCGGCCGCGCGCATGGCGCTGATCGGGACGGACCTGATCGTGGCGAGCCTGGCCGAACGGATGGCGCAGGGGGTGCCGCGTTCCATCCACGGCACCGTCACGGTCCAGCGCGCCAAGGCCTATGTCGAGGCGAACCTGAGCGACCCGAACCTGGACCCACGGCAGCTCGCCGCCGCGATGGGCCTGTCGCTGCGGCGTCTGCAGGAGCTGTTCCACGAGCGCGGCCGGCACATCTCCGATTACATCTGGGAGCGCCGACTGGAGGCGGCCGCTCAGCGCGTCGCCGATCCGGCATGCGCCCACGTGTCGATCGGCACGCTGGCTTACGACTGCGGCTTCGCCAGCCAGGCCCACTTCGCCCGCCGCTTCAAGCAGCACCACGGCATGCCCCCTCGAGAATACAGGATTGCCTCCCTTCTCAACGGCCGCGGAGGCGGATCGGATTTGTAGATTTCGCCGCTCGAACGTCTGCTCTGTCCTTCGTGTCCCCCGAAGGCATTCCGTCCAAATCCTCCCCGCGCCGACGTTGTCCGACCGCCAACCGATGGCTGCGCATGGGAAGCGCCGGCATCCGCCGGCATGGGTCGGAAGCGGGTCGGAAGCGGGATGGCTGCTCGGGATGGCTGTCGGTTCGTCCGCTGCCGATCAGCCCCCCGTCGAAGCCGCCCTCGTCCCAGCTGACAGGTCAGGTCGATAGCGCCACAGGGGTGGACCTTTGAATCCTGCGACATGTTGATCCCGTATATCCATTCAATGGACCTCCGAGGTGTACAATTGGCAGAGCGACATTCGACCCAGAACGGGCAGCACGACTCGGCACGCCTGCCGATTTATTTCGCGTCGATTGGCAGCGTCGGCTTAATGCTGGCCGCCCTCGTGGTGACGATGACCGGTCAGATGGCGAATTCGCCCGTGATGGGCGAGGCGCTCGCGATCGGCGCGCCGGTCATCAAGAACGTCGCGCTCACGGCACCGTTTCCCGGGCAGATCGCTCGATAGGACGCCCGTCGAACCGGACCACGGCCGACGGGGCCATCGGCCTCGAAGCGCGCCGGTAGCACAGGGCCGTTTCCTGCCGTTCGCGGAAACGCGAGCGGCGTCCGCTGTCCGGTAGCAACGAAGTCACCCTGTCTGGCCGGCTCGGATCAGGACGACGGCGCAGGGGATCTCTGCCGGTACGTCTCCGAGCAGCGCCGCGCGCCTGATCAGCCTCGCAGCCAGGACGCATGACGCGTCATCAAGCGTCATGAAGCATCGCGCGTGCCCCGCGAGCGAGCTCCTGGTCGGCACCGTTGCCGGCCCGGCGGAGGCCCTTCGCACCCGTAAGGACTCCGATCTCGCCCGCCAGGGATCCGAACCTCCCGCCGATGCGACCCGCGGGGCGGGTGTGGATCACCGCCGCCTCGGCGGCAACGGTCGGGGACGCGCCGTCGATGGCGCGGTTCCCGATGACGTGTTCCGGTTCACCGATCCGGTCCGGGGCGATGCGGTGTCCGTCCGGCGGGCGGGTCCGCCATCCCGCGACGACCGGAACCGTGACGGCGGGCGCTTCCCGCGCGGTCCCCCGGGGACGCGTTGATCCAGCGCAAGGTCCACCGAGCCGGACCGGCCGCATCTCGGCGGTGCGAACGCATGGGGGCGCACATGACGACGGCGGCCGCGGGCTTGCCGGGGACGAAACGGCCGGCGCGCGCCGGATGGGTTCCGGGCCTGCGCGGATGGCTGGCCGTCCTGCCGCTAACCGGTCTCTGTACCGGCTTGGCGGCGCAGGCGGTCGGCCGAGCGGACGTCGCGGCGGCGGCCTGGACCCTCGCGACCCTGGTGGTCCTCGGGGCCCTCCTGATCCAGGTCGCGACGAGCCTGGCGCGGGGAGATGTCGGCCTCGACCTCGTCGCCCTGCTCGCGATGGGCGGCGCGCTCGCCCTGTCGCAGCCGCTGGCCGGCGCCGTCATCGCCCTGATGTACGCGGGCGGCCAGTCGCTGGAAGCCTACTCGACCGGCCGCGCCGGGCGGGCGATGACGGCGCTGCTCACCCGGCAGCCGCGCACCGCCCTGCGCGAGGAGGACGGCGGGTTGACGGAGGTGCCCCTCGCGGCGCTGGTCCCGGGAGACCGCATCCTGGTGCGCGTCGGCGACATCCTGCCGGTGGACGGCCGGGTCGCCGCGGGCCGCGCCGTGCTGGACCGGTCGAGCCTCACCGGCGAGGCGCTGCCCGTCACCATCCCGGCCAACGAGCCCGTGCTGAGCGGGACGGTGAATGTGGGCCAGCCGTTCACGCTGATCACGGAGCGGCCCGCAGCCGAGAGCACGTATGCCGGGATCGTCCGGCTCGTGCAGGCGGCGCAGGCCCGGAAGGCGCCGATGGCACGCTTGGCGGACCGGTACGGGCTCGCCTTCCTCGTCCTGACGCTGCTGCTGGCGGGAGGCGCGGGGCTCGCCACCGGCGACCCCCTCCGGGCGCTGGCGGTGCTGGTCGTCGCCACGCCGTGCCCGCTCATCCTGGCGGTGCCCGTCGCCCTCGTCTCCGGCCTCTCCCGCGCGGCCGGCATCGGCGTGCTCATCAAGGGTGGCGGCGCCCTGGAGATGCTGGCCAAGGTCCGCGTGCTGGTGGTCGACAAGACCGGCACCCTGACCCACGGCGCCACCCGGCTGACCTCCGCACGTATCCTCGGGGGCCTCGACGAAGGCGAGGTCCTGGGGCTGGCGGCGTCCCTCGAACAAGCCTCCGGCCACCCGCTGGCGCGGGCCCTGATCGAGGAGGCGGTCCGGCGCGGCCTGACGCTCTCGCAACCCGAGGCGGTCGAGGAGACGCCCGGGGAAGGCCTGACCGGACTGGTTGAGGGGCGGCCCGTCATCGTCGGGGGGGCGCACCTCATGCGGATGCACGGCGTCCCCTTCCCGTCGCGGGACGAGGCGGCAGGAATCCCGGCTGTCGCCGCGACGGTGCTGGTCGCCGTCGACGGCGCGGCCGCCGCCGTGCTGGCGTTCGCCGACCCGCTGCGGGCGGACGGCGGCAACGCCCTCCTGGAACTGCGCGCGTGCGGCATCGAGCGCGTGGTCCTCGCCACCGGGGATCGACGCGCCGTCGCGGAAGCGCTCGTGGCCGGCCTTCCGGTCGACGCCGTCGCCGCCGACCTGGACCCGACGGCCAAGACGGACACGGTGACCGCCGCGCGCCGGCTCGGTCCCGTGATGATGGTCGGCGACGGGGTGAACGACGCGCCCGCCCTGGCCGCCGCCGACCTTGGCGTGGCCCTCGGTGCCCGGGGGGCGGCGGCGGCGGCCGAGGCGGCGGACATCGTCCTGCTGGTCGACAGCCTGGCGCCCCTGCCCCGGGCCATCCGCATCGCCAAGCGGGCCCGCGCCATCGCGCTCCAGAGCGTGTGGGTCGGCCTCGGGCTCTCGCTGGCCGGCATGGTCGCGGCGGCCCTGGGATACCTCTCACCCCTGCGGGGGGCGCTCCTGCAGGAAGCCATCGACATCGCCGTGATCCTCAACGCCATGCGCGCCCTCGGCGCCCCCCGTGACGGGCGCGAGCAGACGGCGCCGATCGTCCCGGGCCGTCCGTGAAACGGGCCGCGCGGCGCCCGCGGGCTTGCGCTGGATCAAGGTGGATCGATCCGGCCCGGGCGAGGCTCCCCGCGTCAGGATCGGCGCACGGTGGAGGGGGCCATGGAGTTCGCGAACATCCTCGTTTCCGCCGACCTCGGCGACGCGGCACCGGACCGGGTGCGCCTCGCCGCCGGGCTGGCCCGACGCTTCGCGGCGACCCTCACGGGCGCGGCGGCCCAAAAGGTGCCGGCTCCCATCCTGGTGCGCGATGTCCACGACGCCGCCCGACAGGAAGCGCGCAACGAGGCGCTGGTCCGCGAGATCCTCGAACAGGCACGCGCCATGTTCGAGCGCAACGCCGGCGACGGGATAAGCACGGCCTGGCAAGCCGCCCTCGCCGGGGCCATCACGCATCTCGTCGAACAGGCGCGGGCCGCCGACCTCGTCGTGGTGGGCCGGCGCGGGCGCGGCGACGAGGACCCGGGTCCGCTGGGCGTGCCGCCCGGGCCTGTGCTGATGGAGGCGGGCCGGCCCGTCCTCGTCGTGCCGCCCCGCCTCGTGCACCTCAGGGCGGCCCGCATCGTCGTCGCCTGGAAAGACGGCGCGGAGGCACGGCGGGCCGTATCGGCGGCGCTGCCCCTCCTCCAGGGCGCCGACGCGGTCGCCGTCGCGACGGTCGGGGCCGACGGGCGCCAGGAGGGTTTGGAGGCCGTGGCCGGCCACTTGGCGCGGCACGGTGCGCCTGTCACCACCCACCTGTTGCGGGCGGCGGGCGGCGAGGGCGGCGAGATTCTCGACTTCGCCCTGCGGCAGGACGCCGACCTCATCGTGATGGGTGCCTACGGTCACGCGCGCCTGCGGGAATGGATCTTCGGGGGCGTCACGCGCGAGGCCCTCGAACGCGCGCCGGTCTGCTGCCTGATGTGCCACTGATGCGCTGGTCCCACGGTCCCCTCGGCGGATCGGCGCCGATCCTCTTGGCGGTCACCGGAAAGGCGGCCTGGGCCGCCCCGGCGGGCCGCGGACTGGCGTCCCTCCGGGCGGGCCGCGGGCGCGGCCCTGGGGTCGGCTCGCAGTCAGCCTGCCCGATGCCCGAGGCGCCGCCGTTCGGCACGCTCTCCGCACGCTCGTCGGCCGATTCCCCATCGGGGACGGACGTCGCGGGCGGCCCGTCCCGCGGCGTGAACGTCACTCGACGAAGCCCCAGCCCGCCTCCAGGGCGGCCCGGTCCTCCGCGTTCAGCGGACCGGGCCACGCGGTCCGGTTCGGTGCCCGCACCTGGGGTGGCGCCGCGTCGGTGGTCGACCGCACCGCAGGCGGTGGAATCGACGGCCCGCGTGTCCGCGATCGCAGGACCCGGGCGGTGGCGGCGCGGCGAGGCGGCTCTCGCTCTGTCATCGTCGGCCTCCATCTTCAGTGGGCGAGGAACAGCGGTGCCGGGCTGCCCCGCAGGAAGGAGCGCGTGACGCCGCCGAAGAAATACTCGCGGGTCGGGGCGTGCCGGTAGGCGCCCATCACGATCATGTCGGCCCGGAACAGACCGGCCTGGGCGCGCAGGGTCGCGGCGACTCCCTCGCCCTTCGGAAGGTCGTTGACGGAGACCTTCACCCCGTGGCGCGCGAGGTGGGGCGCGAACTCGGCCCCGGGCACCGCCGCGTGGATCTCCGCCTCGGTGCCGACGGAGACGATCTCGACCGCCTCGGCCGCGCGCAGGAACGGCAGCGCGTCGTTGGCGGCCCGCGCCGCCTGGGCGCTGCCGTCCCAGGCGACGAGGATCCGCCGTGCCGCGAAGGCGTCGTGTCCCGGCGGGACGGCGATGACCGGACGGCCGCTGTGAAACAGCGCCTTCTCGATCATCTGGCGGTCGAGATCGTAGGTCCGCGGGCCGATGTCCAGGACGGTGAGGTCGTGCAGGCGCGCGCGCTCGGCCAGCCGGTCCACGATCTCCGGATAGGGCAGGCTCGGCGCCTCCGTCGTGCAGACCACGCCGGCCTGCGCGGCGTCCCCGGCCGAGCGCGCCGCCACGGCGCTGGCCAGCGCCTGGAGCCGGTGGTCCGCGGCCGAGACGCCGGCGGAGTCGAAGCCGCCGGGCCAAGCGGCGTCGCCCGAGTGGCGCCAGGCGGACGACTGGAGGGTGAGGTGGGCGCCTGCGGCCTTGGCCAAGGTCAGGCCATAGCCGACGGCCGTGGAGGCCGCCTCGCGCTCGCCCTCGAAGGCGGTGCCGACGAGGACGTCGCGGAGGCCCGCGAGGGGCGCAGGGCAGGGTCCGGGCATGGACTTCTCCGATTCGTGCCGGCCCCATGGTTCGTGCCGTCCTGGGCGCGCGGCCTTGATCCAGCTCAAGCGGCCCGGGCGACGCGGTTTCAGTTTCAGTCCGGACCAAAAGCTATTCGGCGCCGGCTGCGAATACGGGTCGACGGCTGTTCCCTGTACCGGAATCGCAGTAATGACCGGACGCGCGACGCGGCCGACCGAGGCGCGGCGACAGGCGAGTTCCGCGACTGCCGCGCGCAGGGCTTCCCCGGGTGCGGTTGATGACGGACCTTATCGACAGGCCCAGCGCCGACCTGGAGCGTGACATCATGTCGGCGAGCGACGCGCTGCGGCAGACCCTCGACGAGGTGGGCATCTGCGTCTGGTCGCTGGATGTCCCGACCGGACGAGCCACCGTCTCTCCCACCTGCGCCCACCTGTTCGGAGTGCCGCCCGAGCGGCTGACCACCTTCGCGGACTCCCAGGCCTTGGTGCACCCGGACGACCGGCAGGCCCGGGCGGACGCCATCCAGCGGGCCTTGCGAGAGGGGGGCAGCTACGAGGTCGACTACCGCGTCGTGCGGCCCGACGGGCACGTCTGCTGGCTGCGCTCGCGCGGCCGGGTGAGCCCCGACACGGACGGACGGCCGGCACGGCATCGCGGGGTCGTCCTGAGCATCGACGGGCAGAAGCGGGCCGAGGAGGACATCCGGGCACGCGAGGCGCACCTGCGCTCGATCCTCGACACCGTGCCCGAGGCGATGGTCGTCATCGACGAGGCGGGCCTCATCCACTCGTTCAGCGCCGCGGCGGAGCGCCTGTTCGGCTACGCGGCCAGCGAGGCGGTCGGGCAGAACGTCCGCATCCTGATGCCGGAGCCGATGCAGAGCGAGCACGACGGCTACCTCGACCGCTACCGCCGGACCCGGGAGCGCCGCATCATCGGCACCAACCGGGTCGTGACCGGCCGGAGACGGGATGGCTCGATCTTCCCGATGGAGCTCGCCATCGGCGAGATGCGCTCGGGGGAGCAGGTGTTCTTCACCGGGTTCATCGACGACCTCACGGAGCACCAGCGCACCCAGGCCCGCCTCCAGGAACTCCAGTCCGAACTCGCCCACGTCTCCCGGCTGAGCGCGATGGGCGAGATGGCCTCCGCACTCGCGCACGAGCTGAACCAGCCGCTCGGCGCCATCGCGAACTACACCAAGGGCTGCCGCCGCCTGCTGGCGCGCCCCGGGCCCGAGGCCATCGCCAAGACGATGGAAGTCCTCGACAAGACCGCCGAGCAGGCGCTGCGGGCCGGCCAGATCATCCGGCGCCTGCGCGAGTTCGTCGCCCGCGGCGAGACCGAGAAGCGGGTCGAGCCGGTCGCGCGGCTGATCGAGGAGGCCAGCGCGCTGGCGCTGGTCGGGGCCCGCGAGCAGGGCATCGTCGCGCGCGTCGCCGTCGACCCCCGCGCCGGCTCCGTCCTGGCCGACCGGGTCCAAGTGCAGCAGGTCCTGGTGAACCTGCTGCGCAACGCCCGCGAGGCCATGCAGCAGGGCGACAGGCGCGAACTGACCGTCGCGGCGCGGCCCATCGGCCGGGACACGGTCGAGATCACCGTGTCGGACACCGGCCCCGGCATCGCCGAGGAGATCGCGGACAGGTTGTTCCAACCGTTCGTCACGACCAAGCAGAGCGGCATGGGCGTCGGGCTCTCGATCTGCCGCACCATCGTCGAGGCGCATGGCGGGCGGCTCGACGTCGGACGCAACGACGCCGGCGGGGCAACCTTCCGGCTGACGCTCCAGGCCGCCCACGCGGGAGACCCGCCCAATGGCAACTGACCTCGTGCACGTCGTGGACGACGATCCGGCGATGCGGGATTCCGTCGGCTTCCTGCTCGGGACCGAGGGGTTCGAGGTACGGCTCTACGAGGCCGGCACGGACCTGCTCGACAGCTTGGCGAAGCCGGCTGCGGGATGCGTCCTGACCGACATCCGCATGCCCGGTATCGACGGGCTGGAACTGCTGCGCCGTCTGCGGGCGGCGGGGCACACCTTGCCGGTGGTGATGATGACGGGGCACGGGGACGTGCCGCTCACGGTCGAGGCGATGAAGCTCGGCGCCTGCGATTTCATCGAGAAGCCGTTCGACGACGCGACGCTCATCCAGGCGCTCAGGTCGGCCTTGGAGCGGGGCGGGGCAGCCGGGGTGGTCGATCCGACGCTGCGCGAGTTCGTGCGACGCGTGGGGACCCTGAGCGAGCGGGAGCGGCAGGTCCTGGACCACCTCGTCGCCGGGGGCACCAGCAAGGAGATCGGCCGCACCCTCGACATCAGCCCGCGCACCGTCGAGATCTACCGGGCCAAGCTCATGGCCAAGACGCGGGCGGAGAGCCTGCAGGAACTGGTGCGCTGGTCGGTGCTGGCGGGCCTCGCCTGACGCCGGTTTGAGGCAGGTCAAGGCGACCGCCGGTCCTCGTCCGCATGGTGGCGCCTTCCAACCGGGGACCACGCCGACCGGCGACCGCCATGACGACAGACCCTGCCAGCCTCATCTACGTCGTGGACGACGACCCGGCCGTCCTGCACTCCACGCGTTTCCTGCTCGAGAGCGAAGGGCACCGTGTCGAGACCTTCGCTGACGGCCGCGAATTGCTGGCGGCCTTTCCCGGCCCGAACCCGGCCTTCGTGCTGCTCGACCAAATCATGACCGGCATGGACGGCCTTGAGGTGGTCGGGCGCCTGCGCGACCTCGACAGCCGTGTCCCGGTGGTCTTGATCACCGGTCATCCCGATCCGGGCATCCGGGCGAAGGCCAGTGTCGCCGGCGTTCCGCTGGTCGAGAAGCCCCTGGCGTTGGACGTGCTCCTGGGCGTGCTGGCCGATGGCGAGGCCGGCGGGGGCTTCACCGCCGGCGCCTAGGATCACCAGCCCGCCGCGGGACTTCGCGGGTGCGGCGGCTTGCGCGGATCGGCCCATGGCCCACGCGAGGGGATCTCGTGTGCCTTCCCCGGTCCGGCTGGCGTCCAGGATTGCGGGCGCGGCCTCGGGTGGCTTTGACCCAGGTCAACGGCCCGGGCCCGTAACGGCGCGCTTCGCCGTCCCTCGATTGCGTTGACCGCCGTCAAGGCCATGCCGGGCCCCGGCAGGATGCTCCGCCCGTTGGAACCGGCTGAGAGGTCTGTCATGCCGATCGAGCCCGCCACGCGCGTCATCGGCGCAGCCTTCACCTCCGGATGCGTAACGGTCCATGGGTTTCGCCGACATCCCGACGCGGTCACCCTAGTCCTGGCCCTGGTGGCCTACGCGTTGGCCACGACAGTCGCGTCGCTCCTCGCGGCGCGGTTCTCATGGGCCGCGGCTCCCGACCCCGGGGGTGGATGGATCTTCGTGCCCCTGAGCGGGGCTGAGCCTCCGCCGGCACCCTAGGTAGATCCCCTTACGCGGAGCTGCTTAAGAGACCGCCCGGAATTTCGCCGGGGCCACGACCCCGACAAGGTCTCCTCACCCCACGCGGACGAGGAGAGAAGCGATGGCCGCCGAGATCACCCTGCCCCCATCCGCGCGCGTGACCGCGAACGTCGCCGCCGGCGGCAAGCCCGGGATCGCGCTCTTCGCGGGCTGCCCCGAGCTCCTCGGCACCCCCTTCGCCTACGCCCGCGAGGAGGAGATCTACGGCGAGGGTGAGGAGGCCGAATTCGTCTACAAGGTCGTCAGCGGCGCGGTGCGCACCCACAAGGTGCTGAGCGACGGCCGGCGCCAGATCACCGGCTTCCACCTGCCCGGCGACCTGTTCGGGTTCGAGCAGGGCGAGATGCACCGGCACACGGCCGAGGCCCTGTCGGACACCCGGGTGCTGATCTTCCGCCGCCGGGGGATCGAACGCGCCGCGACCCGCAGCGCCGAGGTGGCCTGCCAGCTCTGGGCCATGGCGGCGAGCGGCCTTCGCTACGCCCAGGACCACATGCTGCTGCTCGGCCGGCGCTCCGCGGTGGAGCGCGTCGCGACCTTCCTCATGGAGGTCGACGAGCGTCTCGGCGGCACCGGCACCTTCGCCCTGCCGATGACCCGGCGCGACATCGCGGATCACCTCGGTCTCACCATCGAGACCGTGTCGCGCACCTTCTCGCACCTGGAGGAGGACGGGGCGCTGCTGCGCGCAGCCGGGCGCCAGGTCAGCCTCCGGCGCGCCCGGCTGCGCCGCTTCGTCGAGGATTGAAGGTTCCCCTCCCCCAGCGCCGGGGAGGAGCGCACGGCCCCGACGCGCGACGCGCGAGCGAGCCATCGAGGACCGCACCGTCGCCCTGCGCTGAGGAGGCGGCCACGCCCCGTGGAACGCCCGCGCCGGCGGCCGCTCTCGGCGCGACGGCGGAGGCCGGGATGGCCGGCCACTCTCTGCCGCGCTGTGCCTTGCTGTGCCGCGTGACCCTGGCGCCTTGCCCGGAGCATCCGGACGGCAGAGCCGGGCGCGGCTCCGAGAGCGTGGCACCGCTCCGACCGGACGGCCGCCGCGACGCGGCGCTCTGGCACGGGACGCGGGCGGCGCCGCCCGGCTGATCGGCTCCCCGGACTGGACGACCGAGGGCGACCGCCTCCTGTGCCGTTGGGTGCGGCCGGTCGCTCTCGGCGACTGCCGCTCCGGCCTCGACGTCGGACACGGGGATCGTGACGGCGGGTCGAAGCCGGCGCGCGTCGCGACGCCCCGACCCATCGGATGCCGGATCTGGTTCGAGCGGGGCGAGGCGAATGGTGCTCCGAACCGAGATTGTTTGATTCACCGCAAGGCGCGACCGCATCGTGCCCCCAACCTGTCTTCCGTCCTGTGGAACTGGAGGGCGCAGCATGTCCGTGGTTGACGGAGATACACCGTCGAGGCCGAACCAAGCGGCGGTCGCGGACCGGTGCGATGCCGCGCAACCGCCCGCTGGCTCGACGCGCCGACCGGCGCGCGCGCGCGGCCCGCACTGGCGCCAGGGGCAGATCGCCCGCGAACCTGCCCGTGCGTCGCGCGTGGATTGGACCCTCGCCCTCAGGCGCAGGCTGGATCGGTCCGGTGCCTCGGCCTCGGAGATCGACGCCCTCGCCGCGTCCGTATCCCGGGTCGTAGCGATCGAGGCCGACCGGGAGATCGTGCGCGAGGACGACGTGCCCGCCGAATGCCGGCTCCTTCTGGATGGCTGGACCTGCCGCTACATCCCCCTGGAGACCGCGAGGCCGCAGATCCTCGGCCTGCAACTGCCCGGCGACTTTCTGGACCTCCAGGGCCTCCTCCGACGGCGGATGGATCACGTGATCGCCTCGCTCACCCCGTGTCGCATCGGCGTCATCCCCCATGATGCCTTGAGGCGTCTCACGGCGCGGCATCCCCGCATCGCCAGGATGCTGCAGCTCGAAACGGCCTTCGAGCTGGCCACGACCCGTCGCTGGCTCCTGAACGCGGGGCACCGCCAGGCGTACGCGGGGATGGCGCACCTGATCTGCGAACTCTTCACGCGGGCGGCAGCCGCCGGCCTGACCGAGGCGTCCCGGTTTTCCATGCCGTTGACGCGGGCGGAATTCGGCAGCGCCCTCGGCCTGACGGCGGTCCACGTGAACCGTACCGTGAAGAGGCTTCACTGGGCCGGGCTCGTCACATGGCGAGGCCGGTGGATGACCATCGAGGACTGGGATGGGCTGACGGCGGTCGCCGATTTCGACCCCGCCTACCTGAAGCGGTAACCCGCGACGCCCGGACCGGAACGGTTGGCGGTCGCGCCGACGCTTCCTCGGTGACGGGCGCGCTCACATCGGCCCGAGCACGTCGCTCACCGACAGGGCGATCTCGCGCGCCTCGTTCGCGGGCGCGACGCGGACCGCGACCGCCGAGCCGGACGCCTCGATCCTCCCCGCGCCGCCGGCATTGGCCCCCTCGTCGAGGACGACGCCCGCGAATGCCAGCGCGCGGCAGACGTCGGTGCGAACCTGCGCGGCGTGCTCACCGATGCCGCCGGTGAAGACGATGGTGTCGACCCCGCCGAGGGCGGCGATGAGCGAGCCCGCCTCCCGCACGATCCGGTAGGTGAACAGATCCAGGGCCTCGCGCGCCGCCACCGCGTCGCTCGCCTCCAGGACCTGCACGTCGTCGCTGATGCCGGAGACGCCGAGAAGGCCCGACCGGGCGTTCAGGAGATCGGCCACCGCGTCGGGTGACAGGCCACGCTCCCGGATCAGGTACAGCACGAGGCCCGGGTCGACTGCGCCGCTGCGGGTGCCCATCATCAGCCCGTCGAGCGTCGTGAAGCCCATCGTCGTGGCGACGCTGCGCCCGTCCCGGATCGCGCACAGGCTGGCCCCGTGGCCGAGATGGGCGGCCAGGATCCGCCCGCTCGGGTAAGCCCGGGCGAGATGGGCGTAGGACAGCCCGTGAAAGCCGAAGCGCACGAGCCCCTCGTCGATGAGGGCGCGCGGCAGCGGGTAGAGTTGGGCCAGCCGCGCCTGCGTCCTGTGGAAGGCCGTGTCGAAGCAGGCGACCTGCGGCAGGTCCGGCCAGGTCTCTCCGACCGCCCGGATGCAGGCGAGCGCCTGCGGCTGGTGCGCCGGGGCCAGCGGCACGAGGCCCTCCAGCGCCAGCATGACGTCCGCATCGAGGCGGACCGGCGCCGCGTGGCGCGTGCCGCCATGGACGACCCGGTGCCCGGCCGCCGACGGCGCGGCGGGCAGCCGCTCGAACAGCCGGCGGGCGACGGTCGCGTGGTCGCCCGCCGGCGGGCGCTCCCCGTCGGAGGCGATGCCGTCGACCGTGATCCGAGGCTGTCGCCCGATATCGGCGACATGGGCGTGCCAGGCCGGTTCGCACGCACCCGGCCGGAACAGGGCGCAGCGCAGGCTGGAGGAACCAGCATTGAGGACGAGGATCATCGCCCCGCCTCAGGTGACCACCGTCCAGCCGTCGACGGTCCCGGCCCGACCGGGCTCGTCCGCGTCGGTCGGGCCGCACTGCATGATGTCGCCCTCGATCCGGCGGTCGTGGTCCTCGGTGGCGGACCGTTCCGGCCAGGTCCAATCTCGCACCTCCGGCAGGTCGTCGCCGGTCCGGCGGACGTGCTCGCGATGGGCGGCGAGCGCGTCCCGGAGCGCCTCCTCGGCGTGCTCGGCCCGGGCGCCCAGTCGCGGGACGGCCCGGATCGCGGCCTGGGCGAGATGATAGCGGTCGAGCCGGTTCAACACGCACATGTCGAAGGGCGTCGTGGTCGTGCCCTCCTCGATGAACCCGTGCACGTGGAAGTTGCCGTGGTTCGTCCGCTTGTAGGTCAGCCGGTGAATCAGCCACGGGTAGCCGTGGTAGGCGAACACCACCGGCCGGTCGCGCGTGAACACGCTGTCGAAGGTCGAGGCATCGAGCCCGTGCGGGTGCGTCTCGGGGGCGGGCAGCGTCATCAGGTCGACGACGTTCACCACCCGGACCCTGAGTTCCGGGAGGTGCCGGCGCAGCCAGTCCACGGCCGCGAGCGTCTCCAGGGTCGGAACGTCACCCGCGCAGGCCATGACCACGTCCGGGCCCGCATCGCCCTCGTTCGAGGCCCAGTCCCAGATCCCGGCGCCGGCCGCGCAGTGCCGGGCGGCCTCGTCCAGGGCGAGCCACTGCAGGGCGGGCTGCTTGCCGGCCACGACCACGTTGATGCGGTCGTAGGTCCGCAGGCAGTGGTCCATGGCGCAGAGAAGGGTGTTCGCGTCCGGCGGCAGGTAGATCCGCGCCGTGTCCCCGCGCTTGTTCGCCACGAAGTCGATGAAGCCGGGATCCTGGTGGCTGAAGCCGTTGTGGTCCTGCCGCCAGACGTGGGACGAGAGCAGGATGTTGAGGGACGGCACCGGCCGGCGCCAGGGCAGGTCGCGCGAGGACTTCAGCCACTTGGCGTGCTGGTTCACCATCGAATCGACGACGTGGGCGAAGGCCTCGTAGGTTGCGAACAGGCCGTGCCGCCCGGTGAGCACGTAGCCTTCCAGCCAGCCCTCGCAGAGGTGTTCGCTCAGCACCTCCATGACGCGGCCGTCGCGCCGGAGGTGGTCGTCGCCCGGCAGGATCTCGTCCTGCCAGGCGCGGCCCGTCACCGCGAACACCGCGTCCAGCCGGTTCGAGGCGGTCTCGTCCGGCCCCATGATGCGGAAGTTCCGGCTCGCCGCGTTCAGGGTCAGGATTTCGCGCAGGTAGGTCCCGAGCACGCGGGTGGCTTCGGCCGTGAGGCGGCCGGGCTCCGGCACGGCGACGGCGACGCGGCCCAGGTCCGGCAGGCGCAGCGGCGCGCTCCTGTGCGCGTTGGCGTGCGGGTTGGCCGAGAGGCGCCGCGGCCCCTGCGGCGGCAGCGCGGCGAGGTCGACGACGAGCGATCCGTCCTCCGCGAACAGCTCCTCCGGCCGGTAGGATCGCATCCAGGATTCCAGGATCGCGCGGTGCCCGGCGTTCTCCCGCACGGCCGCCACGGGCACTTGGTGCGAGCGCCAGGTGCCCTCGACCGGCTTGCCGTCCACCCGGTCCGGCCCCGTCCAGCCCTTGGGGCTGCGCAGCACGATCATGGGCCACCGCGGCCGCCCGGCCTCTCCGTGGCCGGCGCGCCTGCGGATATCCGCGATGGCATCGCAGGCCGCATCGAGGGCCGTGGCCATGGCTTGGTGCATCGGGGCCGGCTCGTCGCCCTCGACGAAGGTCGGCGCGTAGCCGTAGCCGACGAGAAGGCTGCGAAGCTCGTCGGCGGGCATGCGGGCGAGGAGCGTCGGGCTGGCGATCTTGTAGCCGTTGAGGTGCAGGATCGGCAGGACGGTGCCATCCGTCCTCGGGTCCAGGAACTTGTTCGCGTGCCAGGAGGCGGCGAGCGGCCCCGTCTCGGCCTCGCCGTCACCGATCACGCAGGCGACGGTCAGGCCCGGGCTGTCGAGGGCGGCCCCGAAGGCGTGCGCCAGGGCATAGCCGAGCTCGCCGCCCTCGTGGATCGAGCCCGGCAGCTCGGGCGAGGCGTGGCTCGGGATGCCCCCGGGAAACGAGAATTGCCGGAACAGGCGCGCCATCCCGTCGAGGTCTTGCGCCACGTCCGGGTAGATCTCGCTGTAGGTGCCCTCCAGGTACGCGTTGGCCACGAGCCCCGGCGCGCCGTGGCCGGGCCCCCAGACCGCGATCATGTCGAGGTCGCGCTGGCGTATGACCCGGTTCAGGTGCGCGTAGATGAAGTTGAGGCCGGGCGTCGTGCCCCAATGGCCGAGGAGCCGCGGCTTGACGTGTTCGGGCTTGAGCGGCTCGCGCAGGAGCGGGTTGGCCATGAGGTAGATCTGCCCGACCGACAGGTAGTTCGCGGCCCGCCAGTAGGCGTCGATCCGCTGGAGGCTGTCGGGTCCGAGCGGCCCCGGCACGAACGGCAGCGCGCGCCTGTCATCCCGATGTCCGCTCGCGTGGCGCTCCCTGGTTCCGTGCGTCGCGTCCATGCCGGCCTCCGGGCGGGTGCTGATCCCGGCGTCGACCGTGCCGGGGGGCCGGACCGGCGGCGTTGAGCTGGATCAAAGCGGGCCCGGCGATGGCCGGCAGAATGGCCTCCGTCGGGCAGGACGGGAGCGGACGATGACCCTGGTGCTTCGAACCACCTACATCCAGACGGTGCGCCGCGTGCGGGTACCGGTCGGGCTGGCGCCTCGGAACGACGCGGGCCGGCGGGTCGTCTCGGATGGCTATCGCTACCGGAGCATCGGCAGCCTGCAGGCCCTGGCGCTGGCCCTTGCAGCCTCGGCGGTGACGCCGGTGCTGCTCTGGCTCGCCCTTTGAACCCCACCGAACCGAGGAGACGGGCGATGGACGACATCACCGTGCGCCGGCACGTGCTCGACGAGCTGGAATACGCCCCGATGATCGACGCGGCGCAGATCGGCGTCACGGTCGAGAACGGCATCGTGACGCTCACCGGGCACGTCCGGAACTACGCCGAACGAGGCATCGCCGAGCGCGTCGTGCTGCGGGTCCGCGGCGTGCGCGGCGTGATCGAGCGGATCGAGGTCCGCTACCCGGATGATCCGAGGGTCGGCGACGAGGCCCTGGCCGAGCGCTGCGCCCGGGTGATCCAGTGGGACGCGCGCATCCCCCGGGACTCGGTCACGCTCAAGGTCGAGCAGGGCCGCGTCACGCTCCACGGATGCGTGCCGCACTACCACCAGAAGGCAGCCGTCGATAAGGCCCTGCGGCGGCTGGCCGGCGTCACCGACATCGTCAACCTCATCGCCGTGAAGCCGCCGGCCCGGGCCGCCGACGTGAAGTCCCGCATCCGCGCGGCCCTGCAGCGGAGCGCGCGGGACCCGGACACGATCCGCGTGCACGTCGATGGCGACACGGTCACCCTCGATGGATGCGTCGATGTCTGGCGCGAACGCGAGCTCGCCGAGCGGGCGGCGTGGTCGGCCCCCGGCGTTCGAGCCGTCGAGGACCGCCTGACCCTCGCCTGAGCTGCGCCGGTTGAGGCTCGATCCGCGCATCTTGAGCTCGGTCCTCCGGAGCACCCGGATTGCCCGTCGCGCCCCTTGAGATGGATCAAGGCCGACGCTGCGAACCCCGGCCACGCTCCCCAAGACGGCGCCGGAATTCCGGCAGCGGGAGACGGTCATGAAGATCTCCAACATCATGGTCTCGGTCGATCTCGGGGCCGCGGCGGCGGACCGCGTCCAGCTGGCGGCAAGCCTCGCCGGGCGTTTCGAGGCCACGCTGACCGGCGTCGCGGCGCGCCCGGTCCTGGCCCCCATGCCGGTCGGCGACATGCTGGAGGTCGAGCGCGTCTGGGCCATCGAGGAGCGCCTGGCGGACGAGCAGCTCGCGGCGGCCAAGGCCTTGTTCCAGCGCGAGGCCGGGGCGGCGCACGGGACGGGCTGGCGCTCGGCTCCGACCGCGCCTTTGATCTACCTCGCCAGCGCGGCGCGCGCCGCCGATCTCGTGGTCGTCGGCCGGAACGGCCCTGCAGACGGCGACCCGGGTCCGATGGGCGTTCCGGCTGGGGCGCTCCTGATGGAGGTCGGGCGCCCGGTGCTGATCGCGCCGCCGGGTGTGGAGAGCCTCGCGGCGCGACGGGTCGTCGTGGCCTGGAAGGATACGCGGGAGGCACGCCGGGCCGTTCACGACGCGTTGCCGTTCCTGACTCGGGCCGACGAGGTTCATGTGGCGGTGGTGGGTCCCGGCGCCGACCAGGAGGGCGGCGAGGACGTCGCCGCCTACCTGTCCGGCCACTGCGTCGCCGTCACCACGCACCTGCTGCACAGGCCGGAGATCGGCGCCGCGGACGAGATCCTTCGGTTCGCCCACCGCGAGGAGGCAGACCTGATCGTGATGGGCGCCTATGGGCACAGCCGCCTGCGCGAGTGGGTCTTCGGCGGCGCCACCCGCGAGGTCCTGACGACCACGCCCATCTGCTGCTTGATGAGCCACTGATGCGCCCGAAAGCCACCATTCCGGCGGGCGCTCTCGCGCTGCTCGCCATCCTTCTTCCCGCCGGCGCCGCCACGGCCTGGGACCGGCAGGTCAAGCAGGGCGAGACCCTCGCCCGGACCAACTGCGCCCGCTGCCACGCCGTGGGGCGGGTCGGAGCGAGCCCCCTGCGCGAGGCGCCGCCCTTCCGCGAGCTGCACACGCGCTACCCCGTCGAGGACCTCGGCGAGGCCCTGGCCGAGGGCATCCGCACGGGCCATCCGAGCATGCCGGAATTCCGGTTCGACCCGGATCAGGCAGAGGCCCTGATCGCCTACCTCAAGAGCCTGGAACGCTGAGCGAGGAGTTTCCGATGTACCTGCGCTGCCTCCTCGTTCCCACCGCCCCGGGCATCGACGCCACCCGGCGGCTGGACGCGGCCCTGCGGCTGGGCCAGCGGCTGCACGCGCATATCAACGTCAGCTTCATGGCGCCGGGCCCGGAGCACGTGCTCGCCGGCATGGCGAGCCTCGTGCCGATGGACTGCGCGACCATCGAGGCCATCGAGCGGGGCGTGCGGGAGGCCGCGGCCGACGGGCAGGCGGCCCTGCGCGCGTGGTGCGCGCGCCAGGGCGTGCCCTTCGCGGCGTCGGGCGGGCGCCTGGACGCCACCTTCGCGACCTGGACCGAACTCTCCGGCGAGGTCGAGCCGCTCCTGACCCTGGCGGGCCGCGTCAGCGATCTCGTCCTCGTCGACCAGCCCGACCCGGAGCGGCCGTTCACCGGTCGCGCGCTCGACACGGCGCTGTTCTCGGTGGGGCGCCCGACGCTGATGGTCGGCAAGACCCTCCCCGACGATCTGCTGGACCACGTCATGATCGCCTGGAACGGCAGCCTGGAGGCGACGCGGCTGATCGGGCAGTCCATCACGCTGCTGCACGAGGCGGGCCGGGTGACCGTGGTGCATGCGCGGACGGAGCGCTTCGAGGAGGCGCGGGCGGCCGACCTGTGCGCCTACCTGCGCTGGCATGGCATCGTGGCGGAGGCGGTCACCCGCGAGGCCAGCGAGCCGCACGCCGTCGGCGCGGCCATTCTTGGCGAGGCGGAACGGCGGAATGCGTCGTTGCTGGCCTTGGGGGCCTACACCCACAGCCGGGTCCGCGAGTTCCTGCTCGGCGGCGTCACCCGCCACGTCGTCGAGCACGCCCGTCTCCCGGTGCTCATGGCCCACTGAACTTGGGGCGGCCCGCATCGGGACGGGCAGGCCTGCGTCGAACCGTGCCTCGGTCCGTCGCGTCCGCGGCGGCGCCGCCGCCGTTCCGGGCGAATCCCGCACTTGGTCCGGTCGCACCGGTGGGCCCTCGGCGGCGGTTCGGGGACCTCGCGCTCGGCGCAGGCCGACGGCCAGACGCAGGGGCGGAGCGTGTTCCCGCTGTCGGGTTGCCGCTTTGGTGGTTTGGGGCCCTCCCGCGCGTGAAAGGCGGCGCCCAGGACCGCCTTCCGGAAATCCGGGGCGCTCCCGGCACGGGGAGCGACCGCGCCGGCCTCGTCCGGCCGCCTGGTCGGGGCTACGGGCCAGCGACCCGCGAGACGGCCGCCATCCTTCGGGGCGCGAGGCCCCGAGGGGAGGCGGACGGGTCCCTTCCCCGTCCTCAGCGAGACATCAGGCAGCAGACGGAGGCCTCCTCCAGCAGGTCGTGCGTGACCCCGCCGAAGAACCACTCCCGCAGGCGGCTGTAGCCGTAGGCACCGGTCACGAGCAGGTCGGCGCCGAACGCACGGGTCGTGCCCCTCAGGTCGTCGGCGACGGTCCAGCCGGAGGGCTTGGCCAGGTGCGCGCTGGCATTCACGGCGTGCAGGGCGAGGTAGCGGACCACGTCCTCGACTTCGGGGCGGTCCTCGCCTGGGCCGACCCGGAACACCTGGACCGCCTCGGCCCGACGCAGGATGGGCAGGGCGTCGGACACGGCGCGACGGGTCTGAAGGGTGTTCTTCCAGCCGATGACGACGCGCTTGGCCTCCAGGTGCTCGAGGCCGGCCGGAACCACCAGGACAGGCCGGCCCGACCCCATCAGCGCGTCGCCGACGTCGGCCGCCATGCCCCGCGTCACGCCCTCGTCGGCGTGGCGCCCGACAACGACGAGGTCCGCCACCCGGGATTGTCCCTCCAGGAACGGGCGCGGGGCCGCCACGTCGGAGCGCCATTCGACCCGGTCGATCAGGCAGGCCGCCGTGCGAAAGGCCTGCTCCGCCTTGTCGAGCCTGCCGAGGGCGGCCCGACGGATCTCCTCGATGACCATTCCCATGGGCACGGCGGTCTCGCCGTACCCCCGCGGGTAATCGGGCACGCAGGCGGCGACGCCGACGACGCGGGCCCTGTAGCGCTCCGCGAGCCCCGCGGCGAGCCGGACCCGAGCCGGGGCATGCAGCCCGTCGTCGACCGCGACCATGATGCTGGCAAAGGACATCGGAGCCTCCCTCGGCCCGGACTGGGCGGCCGTCACGGTGCGAGCACCCGGCCGGGACGGTGTTGACCTGCCTCAATCCGCCGGCCCCGGACCACGGCGGGGCGGAGCGTCGGCGTGACCCTCGATCCTCCGGTGACCGGGATCAGGGCGCGGCCGGCAGGATCAAGCTCGCCGGGCGTCAGGCTTGAGGCAGGTCAACGCCGCCCCCGGGAAGCTCGGGCACGATCCCCCGACCCCCGAGGACAGAAGCCATGTTCGTCGTCCTGGCCGCCAGCATCGTCCTCGTCATCGCCACCATCATCGTTCTCTACGAGACCCTTCGCCTGACTTCCGAGCACCTCGCGGCGCTGCCGGTGCCACCGCGCTGGCGCATCGTCGTCGTGGTCCTCGCCGCGTTCGCCGGGCACACGGCCGCGGTCTGGATCTACGCCGCGGCCTACTGGCTGCTCGTCCTGCAGCTCGGCCTTGGCGCCTTCTCGGGCGTTCCTGTGACGTCCCTCGAGGACTGCGCCTTCGTCTCCGTGGTCGCCTACTCCTCGCTGGGCTACGGCGACCACGCCCCCGTCGGCCATGCCCGCCTGCTCACGGGCGTCGAGGCGCTCAACGGCCTCCTCCTGATCGGCTGGTCCGCGTCGTTCACCTACCTCGCCATGGAGCGCTACTGGCCGCTGCACGGGAAGGCGCACGCCCACCGCGCCGCGACCGCCCGCCACCCGGCGGACGGGGAGGCCGGTCGCAAGCCCCTCTCCCCGCCGGCGGCCGGCACATGAGCCCGTCGGCACCCTTGCGCTGGATCAAGGCCGGCCGGCCCGGCGGGTCCCAGGGTGCCCCCCGACCGGCAAGCGGAGGCGAGCGATGCGCGAATACTTGGTCACCTTTCACAAGACCGTCCCGGACGACACCGGGCACGACCATCGCGTCCTGCAACGGCAGGCGGTCGTCGTCGCCTGCTCGGACGTCGCCGCCGCCTACACGGCCAAGGCGATGCTGTGCGAGGCGGACGGCGTCGTCGACTGGCGGCTGCGGGCGGACACCTGCGAGGTCTCCGAACTCAGCGAGCGGGCGGCCTGAGGAGGCGCGGATGGGCCATGGACTGACCGAACCCGTGCACTGGCAGGGGCGACAATGGGCCGTCACCGGCTACGGCATCGAGGCGCTCGGCGGGAGGTACCACATCCCGTTCGCCGACCTTCCGGATACCGGGACGGCGCGACCGGATTGGCTGGACGCCCTCTTCCGACGCTACGGCACCGACGGGGACGACCTGTCGGAGGCCCTGAAGGTCGCGCGTACGGTCCGGTCTGGAGCGAAGGCCACGGCATCGAAGCCGGCGGCATGAGTGCCCCGTCCCTCACAGTCGAGGAGGCGGACGACCCCGAGGCTCAGAGCCCCGCCGTCGGCCCCTCGAAGCCGCGCCTGCTCCGGGTGCTCGGGCCCGGACTGATCACCGGCGCCTCCGATGACGACCCGAGCGGCATCGCCACCTACGGGCAGGCCGGCGCCCAGTTCGGCTACGGCCTGTGCTGGACCATGCTCTACACCCTGCCGCTGATGGCGGCGGTGCAGATGGTCTCGGCCCGGATCGGCCGCACCACCGGCCACGGCATCGCCGGCGTCCTGCGCGAAACCTACCCGAACGCCCTGCTCCAGGGCGTGGTGCTCCTGCTGCTCGCTGCCAACGTCCTGAACCTCGGGGCCGATCTCGGCGCCATGGCGGATGCCCTCGCCCTGCTGCTGCCGGGCCCGCGCTGGCTGTACGTGGCCCTCTTCGCCGGCACCTGCGCGTTCATGCAACTCGCCCTGCAATACACGCGCTACGTCGCCGTCCTGAAGTGGCTGACGCTGAGCCTGTTCGCCTATCTCGGCGTGGTGATCCTGGCCCGGGTCTCCTGGTGGGACCTCGGCGTGGCCCTGGTGGTGCCGCGCATCGACCTCGGCGGCGGCGGCCTCACCACGCTGGTGGCGCTCTTCGGGACCACGATCAGCCCCTACCTGTTCTTCTGGCAGGCGGCCGAGGAAGCCGAGGACCTGCACGCCTACCCGCGCCGGCGCGATCTCCTGCACGCGCCAGAGCAGGGCGGGGGCGCCCTGCACAGGATCGAGGTCGACACGCTCGTGGGCATGACCTTCTCGAACCTGGTGGCGCTCGCCATCATGGTGACCACGGCCGCCGTCCTGCACGCGAACGGCGCCACCGACATCCAGACCTCCGCCCAGGCCGCGGAGGCGCTCCGCCCCCTGGCCGGCCCGTTCTCCACGACGGTCTTCGCCCTCGGCGTCATCGGCACCGGGCTGCTGGCGGTCCCGGTTCTCGCGGGCTCCGCGGCCTACGCGGTCGGGGAGGCCCGACGCTGGCCCGTCGGCTTCGGCCGGCGCCTGCTGGAGGCGCGCGCCTTCTACGGCACGATCGCGCTCGCGACCCTGGTCGGCATGGCCGTCAGCCTCGGCGCGGTCGACCCGATCCGGGCGCTCTACTGGAGCGCGGTCGTCAACGGGGTCATCGCGGTCCCCATCATGGTCGTGATGATGCTGGCGGCGGCGCGCGTCGACGTCATGGGCGCCTTCGCCGTGCGGGGATGGCTCAAGCTGCTCGGCTGGGTTGCCACGGCGTGCATGCTGCTCGCGGTCCTCGCCATGCTGGCGACGGCCGCGCTTCCCCTGATCTAGCGCGCCGCGGCCCGGCGACCGCCCGTCAACCGCGTCCCGTTCCAACGGGGTTCGGGCGACGGAGAGGGAGCGCGTGAGAGCCGATCGTGCTGCCCGCGCAGCCGCGGGCGCTGCCCGGCCTGCGCGGTTGGCGGACGTCCTCACCGACGCCGCCTGCCCCCCGACCGGACGGATCGCGGCGGGCAAGGCCGTTGCGCTGGATCAATGTCCCTCCGCCCGCCGGGCCTAGCGTCTGCCGAGACCAGGCATGACCGAAGCCGGATCGAGGAGACGAGCGATGGGCGACCAGCAGATCCGCCAGAACATCATCGACGAGCTGGACTTCGACCCGAGCATCGACGCCGCCCATGTCGGCGTCGCCGTGGAGAACGGCATCGTCACGCTCACCGGCCATGTCGGCAGTTACACGGAACGGGTCGCCGCCGAGAAGGCCGCCCAGAAGGTGCGCGGCGTGCGCGGCGTGTTCGAGGAGATCAAGGTCCGCTTCGGCGACGAGACGCCGCCGCGCGACGAGGACTTGGCGCGACGCGCCGTGCAGATGCTCGACTGGTCGGTGACCGTCCCGCAGAACGCCGTGCAGGTGAAGGTCCAGGACGGCTGGGTGACGCTGTCCGGCACGCTGGGCTGGCAGTACCAGAAGGAGGAGGCCGGTCGGGCGATCCGGCGCCTCGCGGGCGTGGCGGGCATCGTGAACACCATCGCGGTGGCCCCGGAGGCGAGCGTTTCCGACGTGCGCGCGAAGATCATGGCGGCGCTCAAGCGCAGCGCCGAGATCGAGGCGGACGCGATCAAGGTGACGGTCGAGGACGGCAGGGTCGTCCTGGAGGGCAAGGTGAACGCCTGCCACGAGCGCCGGCTCGCCGAGAGCGCCGCGTGGTCGGCCCCGGGCGTGCGCGCCGTCGAGGACCACCTCACGCTGGCCTGAGCCGGATGGGCCCGGCGGCGCCGCAAGCCGCGCCTGTCCGGTGAAGGCGGTCCGATCTCGATATCGATCAGGCTGGAGAGATCCATGTCCTACACGAGCGTCATGGTAGCGGTCGATCCCGGCGAGCCTGCGCGGGAACGCGTCCGGCTGGCCGCGCACGTCGCCGACGACTTCCAGGCTCGCCTGATCGGCCTTGCGGCCGAGAGGCCTGCCTATGAGCCTGCACCCGCAGGCCCCACCCCGGGTGGCGGGTACTGCATCGCCTCGGTCCAGGAAGCCGCCCTGAACGACCTCCGGCTGGCACACGCGGCGTTCAAGGAAGCCGTCGGGGGCCGAAGCCGGGTCGAATGGCGCTCCACGCTCGCCTGTCCCTCGGCATTCCTCGCGGCTCAGTCGGCCGCCGGCGACTTGCTGGTCACGGGGCGGGGCGACGTCGGCGGCCCGCTGACGTCGATCGACCCCGGGGATGCCGTGATGCGGCTCGGCCTGCCGGTGCTGGTCGTTCCGCCCAAGGTCGAGCACCTCGAAGCCCGGCGTGTCGCGGTGGCGTGGAAGAACACCCGTGAGGCGCGTCGCGCCGTCCGCGACGCGTTGCCATTCCTGAAGCGGGCCTCGCGAGTCGTCCTGATCTCCATCGACGACGGGAAGGGAGCTGACGACGCGCGGGACCTGATCGGTCTCCTGCAGTCACACGACGTCGACGCCACGGCGGTCCAGAGAGACGCCTACGGCGCTTCGACCGCCGAGGCGTTGGTCGAGGCGGCTTCCGAGCAGGCCGCCGACCTCATCGTCGCCGGCGGCTACGGGCATGGCCGGCTTCGGGAATGGGCCTTCGGCGGCGTCACCCGCGACTTGCTGGCGGATTGTCCCGTCTGCTGTCTGATGAGTCATTGATCCGGCGCAGGCCCTCATGGGAGCCGCGCACGGAGCGGGTCGGCGACAGCCCGCGCCGGCGGGCCGGATGAAGCGCCGCGGGCCGGCGCCCGTCGGTCGTGCGGTTGGGACGGCAGGCGTCGGCATCCCTCGAGGGTCCGCCCACGAGGCCTGTCCTTGTGCGCGGATCGACCGCGTGCGCTGATCGGTCGAGCTGGGGCCGATCGCCTAACCCCGCGTCCGGCCGCCCGCCTCCCCGGGTGATCGCCCGCCCGCGCCCGTCGCCGGCCCGGATCTGGCGTTCCCGCTCCCCAGGGGGGCGGCCAGCCCGCGATCCCCCATGCGGCCCGGTCCAAGATACCGGCCGGGTCACGGCCGAGAGCAGGCTCTCGGTGCCGGGGCGGCGCACCAGAAGGCCGGTGTGGCAACGCTCGGTGGAATGCTGCCGGGCGCGATTCGCCATTTCTCCGGTGATTTGCCCGGCCGCCGAAGCCCTCTCCGGACGCCCCCTTGAGCCGGCGCCGGAGTTCGAAACGGCAGCGGACGCGAGGACAGGGGTGACGCGCAGCGCCGACGCAGGGAGAGAGGGTACGGAGCCGCAGAGCAAAGCGCCTGCGCAGTCCCCATCTGAGGGAAACAGGCAGTCCACGGAGGAGCGATATGGGGACCGAGAGAGCGGTGTTGGCAGGCGGCTGCTTCTGGGGCATGCAGGATTTGATCCGGCGCCGGGAAGGCGTGGTATCGACCCGGGTCGGCTACACGGGCGGCGACGTGCCGAACGCGACCTACCGCAACCACGGCACGCACGCCGAGGCCATCGAGATCACCTTCGACCCGGAGCGAACCAGCTTCCGACGCATCCTGGAATTCTTCTTCCAGATCCACGACCCGACCACGCCGAACCGGCAGGGCAACGACCGGGGCCTCAGCTACAGGTCCGCGATCTTCTACGTCGACGACGCCCAGCGTCGCGTCGCCGAGGACACCATCGCGGACGTCGACGCGTCCGGGCTCTGGCCGGGCAAGGTGGTCACCGAAGTGGCGGCGGCCGGGCCGTTCTGGGAGGCCGAGGCCGAGCACCAGGATTACCTGGAGCGTCGTCCCGACGGTTATACCTGTCACTTCGTCAGGCCTGGCTGGATGCTACCGGTCCGCTCACCAGCCAAGCAGGAAAGCTGAGGCTGGGCCCTCCCGGTCCCGAGGGGTTTGTCCAGAATCGGGGGCACGGCTGCGATGTCGCGGCCGCGCCCCCGCCAGGCTGACCGAACTACGTCCCGCAGCAGAACGCCTGCTTCGTCGCGGGGAGGCTCGGCGGCCCGCGATGCGGGCGAGAATCCGGCGTGCCAAGGCTGACGCCGGCTCCGCCCCAGATCGCGCATGCGGGGGCGAAGCCGGTCGGACGGGCCTGTCCGGTGAAGCGATCACCCCGGCCGTTCGGGAATTCCGGCTGCGCTGCGTGCCTCAGGCCGGCGCGGCCGGATCGATGCCGTCGGTGACGGCGCTCCTCCTGGCACGCCCCTCCTTCGATGCGGCGAAGCGGGCCCTGGCCTCCAGCCTCCCCGGCGCTTCGATCCCGGCGAGCCGCGCCACCCCGTCCTTCCCGCTGTCCGACGCCATCCGGTACCGGGCCTGCAGGTGGGACGCGGCCGCAGGTCATCGGGCCGGCGCCCCGCGGTGCGCAGCCCCGGCCGAAGCCCCGGCCGGAGGCTCGCCTGGCCGCGGCGTGCCGCCCGCCGACCGTCGTCGCGGCGCGATCAGCGGACGAGGCAGGGCTTCTTCGGATCGAAGGTCCAGCCGGGGATCAGGAACTGCATCGCCGCCGCGTCGTCCCGGGCGCCGAGCCCGTGATCGCGGTAGAGGGCGTGCGCCGCCTCGACGGCCGCCCAGTCGAGCTCGATCCCGAGGCCCGGCCGCTCCGGCACCTGCACGAGGCCGCCGCGGATCGCCAGGGGTTCCCTGGTGAGGGGCTCGCCGTCCTGCCAGATCCAGTGGGTGTCGATCGCCGTGACGTTGCCGGGGGCCGCCGCGGCCGCGTGCGTGAACATGGCGAGCGAGACATCGAAGTGGTTGTTCGAGTGCGAGCCCCAGGTCAGGCCGTGGTCGCGGCAGAGCTGGGCCACCCGGACCGAGCCGGCGAGCGTCCAGAAATGCGGGTCGGCCAGCGGGATGTCGACGGCGCCGAGCTGGATGGCGTGGTTCATCTGCCGCCAGTCGGTGGCGATCATGTTGGTCGCCGTGGGCAGGCCGGTGGCGCGGCGGAACTCGGCCATGATCTCGCGACCGGAGAATCCGCCTTCGGCTCCGCAGGGGTCCTCCGCGTAGGCCAGCACGTGGCCCTGCCCCTTGCAGAGCCGGATCGCCTCGGCGAGGGACCAGGCGCCGTTCGGGTCCAGCGTCACCCGCGCCTTCGGGAAGCGCGCGTGGATGGCGGTCACGGCGGCGATCTCGTCCTCGCCGCGCAGCACGCCGCCCTTCAGCTTGAAATCGTTGAAGCCGTACTGCGCGTAGGCCGCCTCCGCGAGGCGGGCCACGGCCTCCGGGGTCAGCGCCTCCTCGTCGCGCAGCCGGAACCAGCCGTCCTGGGCGCTAGGCGCCCGGTAGCCGAGGTCGGTGCGCGTGCGGTCGCCCACGTAGAACAGGTAGCCGAGCATCTCGACCGCGTCGCGCTGCTGGCCCTCGCCGAGGAGGGCGGCCACCGGCACCCCGAGGAACTGTCCGAGCAGATCGAGGAACGCCGTCTCCACCGCCGTCACCGCGTGGATGGTGATGCGCAGGTCGAAGGTCTGCAGGCCGCGCCCGCCCACGTCGCGGTCGGCGAAGCGGGTCCGCATGGCGTTGAGGACCGCGTTCCAGGCCCCGAGCGGCCGGCCGATCACGAGGTCCCGGGCATCCTCCAGGGTCCTGCGGATGGCCTCGCCGCCGGGAACCTCGCCGAGCCCCGTCGCGCCGGTGGAATCGGTGAGGATCACGAGGTTGCGGGTGAAGAACGGGCCGTGCGCGCCCGAGAGATTGAGGAGCATGCTGTCGTGGCCGGCGACCGGCACAACCTTCATGTCGGTGACCGTCGGCGTATGGCGCGCGGCGTGGCCCTGATCGTTCAGCATGGCGTCCTCCTCAAAGCATCGGGTCGGGGAGCGGCACGGCCGGTCTCCGCCGAGCGCGCGCAGCAGGGGCGGAACGGGACCGGACCGTCCTGGGACCGGTCTCGTTCCGACGGTCAGCTCGCCTTGAGCTCGACGCGGCGGATCTCGCCAACCACCACAAGGTAGCAGAAGCAGGCCACCAGGGCGTTCAGGCCCACGAAGACCAGGGCCCCGTCGAACGATCCGGTCGTCTGCACGATGTAGCCGATCACGATCGGCGTGGTGATGCCGGCGGTGTTGCCGAAGGTGTTGAACAGGCCGCCCGAGAGGCCGCCGCTCTCCCGCGGGGAGGTGTCGGCGACGACGGCCCAGCCGAGCGCACCGATGCCCTTCCCGAAGAAGGCGAGCGCCATCAGCCCGACCACGACCGCGTCGGTCTGGACGTAGTTGCAGCCGATGATGCTCATCGAGAGCAGCATCCCGCCCACGATCGGGATCTTCCGGGCCGCCGTCAGCGAGAAGCCGCGCCGCAGCAGCAGATCGGAGATCACGCCCCCCAGGATGCCGCCGATGAAGCCGCACAGGGCCGGCAGGACCGCGGCGAAGCCGGCCTGCAGGATGGACAGGCCGCGCTCCTTGACGAGGTAGACCGGGAACCACGTCAGGAAGAAGTACGTCAGCACGGTGATGCAGTACTGGCCGATATAGATGCCGAGCAGCATCCGGTGGGCCAGGAGCTGGCGCAGCGTCTTTCCGGCATTCCCCTGGGTCTTCGTACCCTGGCCGTCCATGTCGAGCAGCGCGCCGCCGGCCTCGATGTAGTCCCGCTCCGCCTGGTTCATGGACGGATGGTTCTTCGGGCTGTCGACCACGCGCAGCCAGAGGATCGCGAACGCGAGTCCGAGCACGCCCATGCTGGTGAAGACGTGATGCCAACCGAAATTGTGGACGATCCACGCCATCAGCGGCGTGAACAGAACCGTGGCGAAGTATTGGGCCGAGTTGAAGAAGGCCGAGGCCATGCCGCGTTCGCGCGTCGGGAACCACGCTGCGACGATCCGGGCGTTGGCCGGGAAGACCGGAGCCTCCGTGAGACCGACCGCGAGGCGCAGGGCGAACAGCATGACGACGGCGGTGAGGCCGGTGAAGAAGCCTACGGCCCCCTGGACGAGGGTGAAGCCGGACCAGAGGGCGACGGCCGCCGCGTAGACCCACTTGACGCTGTAGCGGTCGAGCAGCCAGCCCCCCGGGATCTGGGCGAGGACGTAGGACCACGCGAAGGCCGAGAAGACGTAGCCCATCTGAACC
The DNA here is from genome assembly GCF_022829625.1 of Methylobacterium sp. E-046. Taxonomy (NCBI): domain Bacteria; kingdom Pseudomonadati; phylum Pseudomonadota; class Alphaproteobacteria; order Hyphomicrobiales; family Methylobacteriaceae; genus Methylobacterium; species Methylobacterium sp. E-046. The sequence goes on from NZ_JAKSYP010000268.1 coordinate 64,692, forward strand.
GGGGTCAGACCGAGCTCCTTGGCCATGCCGGGCCCGGCGATCGAGATGGTGGCGCGGTCGGCGTAATTGATCGTGGTCGCGGCAAACAGCATCAGCACGATCAGAAAGCGGACGCGGGTGCGGCGCGCCGCCTCGGCCGCGTCGAGCATGGTGCTCGCCGTGCCGCTCGTCATGGCACTCATGGACGTTCTCCCTGGATGGATGCCGCCCTGTTGCGCCCGGGCGTCGGGTCGGGCCGCCGTTGGTTCGGCCGCTCCGGTCTTGGCGCGGATGCGGAAGCTCAGCGGCGGACGCCGATCAGCGCCTTCAGCTCGGCGTGTTCCGCGGCGGCGAGTTCGACGAGCGGCGGCCGAACCGGGCCGGCATGGCGGCCGACGGCGGTCATGCCGGCCTTGACGATCGAGACCGCGTAGCCGCGCCTGCGGTTGCGGAGCGCGATGTAGGGCAGGACGAAGTCGCGCAGTTCCCGGTAGACGGCGTCGCGGTCGCGGCGGCGCACCGCCTCGTAGAAGGACAGCGCCCATTCGGGCAGGAAATTGAAGATCGCCGAGGAATAGGTGGTGACTCCCATCTCCAGATACGGGAGTGCGAAGGTCTCCGCGGTCGGGAGGCCGCCGACATAGGTCAGGCGGTCCCCGAGGCCGGCATAGATCCGCGTCATCAGCTCGACGTCACCGACGCCGTCCTTGAACCCGACGAGGTTCGGGCAGCGCTCGCACAGGCGGGCCAGGGTGTACTCATCGAGTTGGGCGTTGGCCCGGTTGTAGACGATGACGCCGAGTGCAGTCGCGCGGCAGACCGCCTCGACATGGGCGGCGAGGCCGGTCTGCTCGGATCCGACGAGGTAGGGCGGCAACAGCAGGAGGCCGTCCGCGCCGGCGGCCTCGGCCGCCTGGGCGAGCTCGATCGCGAGGGCGGTGCCCTGACCGGTCGGAGCGATGACGGGCACGCGGCCGCGGGTCTCCTCGACGGCCGCGCGCAGGACGCGATCGATCTCGGACGGCGTGAGCGAGAAGAATTCACCGGTGCCGCCGGCCGCGAACAGGCCCGACACCTTGTAGTCAGCCAAGCGACTGAGATTGTCCCGGTAGGCGCTCTCGTCGAAGCTGAGATCGTCGCGGAAATGGGTGACCGGGAAGGAGAGCAGCCCGGAGCCCAACGCGCGGGCCATCTCGGACGGGTGCATCGTGGCCATCCGTTTCACTCCCTGATGTGCGCCATTCGGCGTTGCGTCAGGGCTAGGACAGGCGATTAAATGCGTCCAACGCTAATTCTGGCTGGATTATCCCGGATCCTGCATCAATGTTCGATCTCGGCCATGCCCGCAGCTTCGTCGCCGTCGCCGAGGAGATGCATTTCGGTCGGGCCGCGGCGAAGCTCAACCTCACGCAGTCGCCGCTGTCGCGGCAGATCCAGATGCTGGAGCAGTCGCTCGGCGTGACGCTCCTCGATCGCACCACCCGTACGGTCCGGCTGACCCCTGCCGGACGAACGTTCCTGGCGGAGGCCTATCGGGTTCTGGGAGCGGCCGAGAGCGCCACCCGCATCACGCGCCGCGCCGCGCGGGGCGAGAGCGGCGTGATCCGTCTCAGTTTCACCGCGGCCTCGGCCTACCGCACGCTGCCCCGCGTCGTGGCCCATGTCCGGGCGATGCTGCCGGAGGTCGATCTCGTGCTGGCCGAGATGGTCTCGGACGAGCAGATCCTGGCGCTCGAAGAGAACCGCACCGATCTCGCGATCCTGCGGCCGGCCCCGATCCTTCAGGATTCCCGATCGTCGATCGCGACGGCCCCGCTGGTGAGCGAGCGGCTTCTGCTCGCGGTGCCGCGCAGCCACCGCCTGGCGAACGGCACCGCCCCGACACTTCAGGATCTCGACGGCGAGGCTTTCGTGACCTGGTCGCCCAAGGGCGGCCGGTACTTCATCGATCTGCTCGACAGGCTGTTCGAGACCGGCGGGGTGGCGCCGCGGATCGTGCAGCGGGTGAATCAGGTCCACGCCATGCTGGCCCTCGTCGGCGCTGGCATCGGGATCGCGCTGGTGCCAGCCAGTACCCGAGGGAACAGCATGGCGGATATCAGGTTGCGCCCGATCGCGCTCCCCGCGATGGCCCGGCCGGAGCTGTTGCTCGCGTGGCGCCGTGACAATTCCAATCCCTGTCTGGTCTCGGTCCGCACGATCGCGCTCGAGACGGTCGAGGTCTGACGCGCCCCCGCGGCGACGGCGGCGCCCGCTCCTCAGGCGCCGCCGCACATGTGCTGCGAATCCGGGAGCGTCCACGATTCGAGCGTGCGGAGGTTCGTCGTCTTGTAGAAGCGCCCCCTGTCATCGTCCTTCGGGCAGCCCTTGGGGATCGAGACGAGGCAGGTCGTCACCGGATCGCCGATGCGGGAGTTCCCGATGGCTTCGACATACGCGTACGAGATCCCGTACACGCCGTTTTTCAGTTCAACACTGGTGCCCTCGCCGGGTGTCCCCTCGGCGGGCTTGGTCAGCGTCGCGCTGAAGCGCGTCCCCAAGTGGGTGATCGCGCTCTGCGCGCATGCGCCGACCGTGGTCGGCGGCGTTTCCCCCGCCCGAGCCTGAGCCATCAGGCTCAATGGAACCAGTGCGGCGAGACCGATCACGCTCATCCTGCCCACGATCTTCCTCCCTGCTGTCCACCTCTCGCTCCGCCCGCGCCGGGCGGGCGGAGGCCGGACGGGCCGGATTGCGGCTGCGCGTTTCGGACCATGACGGCGTCCGGGAACGCGGTCGAGCACGGCATCCGCCGGGCCGATCAGCGCGGGGCGGATGCCGTCGAGGATCTCGGCTCCGGCCCGACCGGTCGCCGCGACGTCCCCCGCGAGCCCGCCGGCCGTCACCACGACCGATATGTCCGCGCGCCCTCCGGCGACTCAGCCGGGATGGGGACCCATGCGGCGGCGGTCATGCTCGATGGCGAACACATGACTGTAGAGGTTGGCAACCCAGCTCCGCCCCTCGACCGTGAGATCGAGACAGCGGACCGCGTCCCCGATGACCGGCTCGATCTTGCCCCAGAAGAACGCCGGATACCGCTCCGCGAGGTCGGCCGGGCCGGCATAGCCAAGCTGGTCCGCGAGGCCGACCTCGGCGAATTCGTGGAACAGCGCGTTCAATTTACGGGGGTAGAGCGGATCGCCGAGTTGCCCGATCAGGTCGGCCGCGCGCATCAGGCCCGCCTCGGTCCCGGTCTCGCGGTGCTCGTCGTCCGCGGGCACGGGGAAACGGGTCAGCTCGATGGCGCGCATCACCCGCTGCGCATCGACGAGGTCATTCGTGCCGAAGCGCTCCTGCACCGCCAGCTTCGAGCGCTCGATGTGGTAGGGCGCCAGCGCCGCGTCGGAGGCGCCGCGTGGCAGACTGATGGTGGTGCCCTGGGCGTCGATGACGAAGGCGTTCGCCCGGTCGCCCGAGCAGACGCCGCGCACGTAGCCGATGTCGTGGTACAGGGCCGCCAGGATCATGTGCAGCCAATCCTCCGGCGTGATGCCCTTGTCGAGGAACCGGCCGCGCAGGATGTCCTGAGCGACGAGGGCGACGAGGGCGGTGTGGTCGCCGTCGTGGTAGAGCGCGTCGCTGCCGACGATGCGCTCGATGGTCAGACGTGCGGACGCCTCGATCACCTCGGCGAAACGGGGCTCGCGACTGCCGAAGGTGCGCTGATAGGTGAGCGCGAGGTGCTCGCCGAGCGCGTCGGCCAGCATCTTCGTCACATCGAACATGACCGGTATCCCGCACATCGAGCGAACGCCGACACGGGCTGCCGTGTCGATCGGCATCATGACATCAAGTCAGCGGCAGCCCATACTGCGGAAAACGCCGCGCCGGTGTCGAGGCGTTGATCTTCCAGGCTGGCGCGTAGGATTCCATGGCCGTCGCGGTGGCGGGCATTTCCCGGCTCGACCGGTCTTCGAGAGCGAAGCGCGGGCCGGTAGAGTCGAGGGCCGCTCTGGCCGCCCCGGTCGGGTGCCGAAGAACCACGGGGCCAATCCGACGTTCCAGTTCCTCACAGGCCTGCGCACCGGCCCCCGCCGGGGCGGTCGCGAGGTCCTTCCCAGATCGCATGTCACCAACCCGATAGGATCACCCATGGCCGGCCTCAAGGACAAGCGTGGCTTCATCGATAAGGACCGGCTCGACCTGTCGGAACGCAAGGCTGTCGAGTTCTGGATGAAGCGCTGGGGCGTCACGCAGGACCAGCTGACGGCGGCTCATCGCAAGGTCGGCCGGATGACCAAGGACATCGCCGCCGAGTTGGGCAAGAAGCGTTAGGCGCGCCCGCGGGTCTGCGGCACGAGCGATGCCGCAAAACCCTCCCCGTCGCCCTCCTGATCGCCCTGCTGATCGCCCTCCTGCAGGCCGTTGAGGCTGGCGACACGGGCGGTGGCGCGGGATCTCGCCGGCGCGTCGGCCGGCCCCGGTAGGCTCTTCGTCCAGGGGGCCGGCTGCATCACCGTCGACGCGGGGCCGGGGCTCGCCCACGGCAGCCGCGACGGGCTGTTCGGCAGCTTCTCCTCGGCCCGGGTCGCGGTCTCGGGATCGACTGCACGATCGTCGCGGGCCGGGGGCCCGATCGAAGCGGGCCGTCGGACTGGCGGGCCGGGGCCCGGTTCCGCCGTCTGCCCGCGGCTCAGGCGAGGGTGAGGCGCACCGGGAACCCGGTCACGGGGCAGATCCTGGCGCCGGGACCGGCAAACCGCACGCGTCGACCCCGCCCACTCGGCGTGGGCGAGGTCCTGCTGCGTCGACACGGCGCGGGTGCGCGGTGACGGTCCGGCTCCGATCGGAGCGGCGTCGACGCCCCCTCAGAGGGCACCGAGCTGGACGGTGACCGAGCTGGCCGCGACCGTGGCCGGGGCATCGTGCAACCAGCGAACGACGCCCGCGGTCGCGAACCCGCCCTGTTTGAGAACCTGGGCGGCATCCGTCGCGATGCGGGGATCCCGATACGCGACGGTGAACGCGGCAGGCGTCCTGAAGGGTTGAGCCGACGCGCTCGCATCGCGCCCCCGCCGCCAACGCGTCAGGTTCGGCACGAGGAGACCGCCCTGCGAGCGAACCTCCGCGGCGCCGAGCGCGACGCCCGGCACGTGGTAGGCCGCACCGAGAACGGCCGGCATCGGGAAGGCGCCGCCGGAACCGGTGGAGGTCGCCTCGGGGGCGGCCGCGAGCGCCCCGACGCTCAGGGCCAGGGCGGCGGCGAACGGAATGGCGCGGGTGGCGGTACGGCGGGTCATCGATGGATCCTCTCGGTGAGACGGGGGCCGTCGTTCGATGAGGCGTAGATGCGGGCGCGCCGCGCATTGATCAAACAGATGTAATCGATAACGGTTATCGATATCAGCGATGAAGGGTGGGGTTACGGACCGCGCCCGACGCCTTCCACCCGGTCGAGGGCGCTCGGTCGGCTCGCCCCCGGTTTCGTGCCGCCCGCCCCTGCCGCCGTGCGCGCGTTCGACCGGACGGGGTGGCCGTTCCCGTGTCTGGCGCGTTGTCCTCCTGCCCCACGGCCGATGAACCGTCGTGGCGACCGGGGAAATGCGCCTGATGTCCGACACACCGCGTCCCGGCGATGTCCCGACGCCCCCCCTCCGCGCCCCACCCTTCGACGTCCCTGCGCCCCAGCGGCCAGGTCCACCCGACCGCCGTTGAACCGTGCCCCGCGGGCGGCGTGCCTGCCGGTCGCGGTTCGGAGGCCCGTCGAGGCGACGGGCGATATCGAGACCTCGGAACCATCGGATGCCGATCCAGCGCACCTTAATCCATGCCGCCTCCAACGACGACCGTTGGTACCTCTGCCGGGGCGACGACCCGGCGGACGTGTTCGTCTTCCACGAACCGAACGGACCATCCGGCGGTGCCGCCTCCCGCATCGAACTCGCGGCATTCCTCGCCGCTGGTCGGGGCTCGCCCGAACATCGTGCGCTCCTCACCAGGATCGGGAGCCTCGTCGGACCGGCGCGGACCCGCGCGGCCGAGGATGTCGCCGGCCCCGAACCGGGTGCCGCCGGCGCCGAGCCGTCACCGGGCGAGGCCGTCTCGCCGGTCCAGCTGTCGGGGTGACGCCCAGGGCGGGCGCCAGCCCCCGGGGTTTCTCCGCACGGCGCGGTTTGGCCCGCCGATCCCCTCAGGCGCGCCGGCCGCGATCGGCCCCGAGATCTGCCCCGAGATCATCGGCGCGCTTGGTCGTCGGGTGCCGCAGGATGCGGGCGGGCTGCTCGACCGAGGACGGCTTGTGCAGAAGCTCGAAGCCTTCCACCCCGTCCCGTGCCAGCACGTGGCTGTAGCCGGAGGCCAACAGGACCGGCAGGCCGGGAAAGCGGCGGCGCAGGCTCTTGGCGAGGGCGATGCCGCCCATGCCGGGCATGACCACGTCGGACAACACGGCGTCGAACCCGGCCCCGTCCGCCCCGAGCTTGTCGAGCGCGTCCTCGGCGTTGGCCGCCCAGGTCGTGCGGTCGCCGAGATCCTCCCGGATCTGCGCGGCGAGGCGCCCGGCCTCGACGTTGTCCTCGACCACCAGAAGGGACTGCCCCATCCCCAGGGGCGAGCCGGCCTCAGCCTCACGGTCAACCTCCGGTCGCTGGTCCGGGGCGACGTCGA
>NZ_JAKSYP010000269.1:0-308 GCF_022829625.1 Methylobacterium sp. E-046
CGGTCTTGGCCATGGTGGTTTTCCTCGGTTGGAACGTTAACGGTGTTCGTTACGGTCGGGTCGACCGGCGCGACCGCAGGGAACGGGTCCGGACGTGCGTGGGGGGGTGCCTCAGGCGCGCCGCCTAAGCGGGCTGGCAGCCTGCCGTCGGGTGTGTAGCGGTCCACCGCCCATGGAAGCTCCCGGGCGCGCCTGGAAAGCAGTTGGCCGTGCGACAGCCCAGTCTGCCGAGACAGGGCGTCCATGACATCGGGACCGATGGCCTGGCGCAGCTGGGGCGGGGCGATCTCGTGGTTGGGACCGTGGTT
>NZ_JAKSYP010000272.1:0-5062 GCF_022829625.1 Methylobacterium sp. E-046
GCCCATCGCACGCTGGTAGCTGTCATCGATTACCAGCAGATGCGTCTCGCCCCAACTCATCATCGGCGCCGGCCCTGGGTTGAGCGGCGACAGCTTCAGCCTCTCGTGGTTCGGGATGGCCTTGGCTGAGATCGAGCGGAAATCAGCCTCGCCGGTCGCATCGGACGGCAGGACGGAGGTGTACTGTTCCATGTTCGCTCCTCACGGGAGCGGTGGTTAGAGCCACGACCGCTGGGGAACGCTGCGGTCAACTCGGCTCCGCTCCCAGGCAGAGCTTCCGCTGAGCTTGGCTACATGCCAAATCCTAATCCACTCGTGGGCTAGCTGGTCAAGTTCCTACTTTTTTAGGAAGTGATTGCCTCTTACTCCACGGTGCGTCCCTTCACGCGCGGCAGGGCCGGCCGCACACAGACGGTTTACCGCTACGTGCACACCTGCGGAACGAGCCTTCGCGTTGGGCACTTGGCGAACTGACATGCTTTGGTCGTGTCTGATCCTCATCGCCGAACAGGCGTTTGTGCCCGCGCAATGGGAGCGCGCCTCTGTGCGGAAGGAGGCGGTCCACGAAGCGCTCTGGCTTGGCTTCGTGGGCGGCGTCGTGAGCGTTGGGGCGCTCACGTTCCTGATGGGAACGATTGAGATCAGCGGCATAACCCATTGCGCGAATTGGCACCGGAAGCACGCCGCGGCGCAACTCGCCGATGGTCCGCTACCGCCCCTGTCTCCTGAGCCCTCGGGCCATCTGCTGCTCAAGCACCATGCTGCCGCTCCCGGTCGAACGGCTAGGATGTAGAACGCTGGGGAGTGGCGGTCCGTCCGATCACGGCCTGGACGGACTGACATTACCGACTGGCATCCCGATCCGGGACCCGCCCAGATGGCGTCGTTCAGGCCAGGCTAACTGCGCTTCGGCATCGTGATCTTGGCCCGCGTGGCGTACCGGTCCCTCGCCGTGAGGAACGGCACCACGCCCCGCCAGCTCGTGAGCGGATCGGGCGGCGGAGCCGAGGCTCAGTCCATGGTCGCGGAAAAAATGCACGCCGCCGGCGAGGCGATGACGACGCTGATGCTCGGCGGCTCGCCCGAGACAGTTATCACACGCTACCGCGAGCACGTCGCTTTCAACGCCAAGCGGCTATCGGCAGCCTGATCGGGTAGAGCAGCCGTTCGCTGTTGGTCGTCATCCTCCCGTGGCCAGCCGGAGATCGCTCAGCAGTCGTCAGCGAGAACCAACAACGGTGCTAGTCGTTGTTAGTTATGCCGCAGCCAAAGCGCCAGCCTGACTGCCCACGCGCTAAATTGCGGCAAAGGTTCGCGTTCAATGTCCTGCTGGACGAGTTCGCCATCGCGGCACTGTCTGATGCTTTCATCGTCCTGCGCGCGGCCGACGATCCAAGCGCAGCCCAAGTCGAGCACGCGATCCGAACCCATCGCATCGGCATTCTAAAGCAACGCGCGATTTTGAGCGTGGCCGATATCGGGATCGAATGACGACCCCGCAATTCGCCTGGCATCGTAAGGCCGCTTCAAGCGTCGGCTTCGATCTCGGCTAGAGCCGCTGATATCTCGCAGATCACCCCCTCTGAAGGGTAACTCAGTGTCACCGCGCCACCGATCGAGCCCGCCAAGCCGCGTTCGATCAATCGCGAGCCGAACCCTCGACGCTCTGGCGGTGTGACCGGAGGCCCTTCGTGTTCGCTCCACCGCAGGTGCAAGATCGCCTCCTTATCGGCACGCTCAATGCTCCACTGCACCTGCACGTAGCCGTCCGCTGAAGAGAGCGCGCCATACTTGGCTGCGTTGGTGGCGAGTTCGTGGATCATCAGCGCCAGTGATAGGGCCGGCTTGGACCCGACCTTTACCGGGGGCCCCTCCAACCGTAGGCGCCCGACCTGGGCATCGTCATGACTCGCCAGCGCCTCACGGATCACCTTGGCTAAGTCGCTGCTTGCTCCTGTCTGATCGAGCAGCATGTCGTGCGCTCTGCCCAACGCGACCAAGCGCGCCGACAGGGTGCCTTGTGCCGCGTCCAAGTCTACCGCGTTACGCATCGTCTGCGTGGCGATCGCCTGTACCATCGCCAGCGTGTTCTTCATGCGGTGGCTGAGTTCGCGGTTGAGAGTGACCTGTTGTTCCTCCGCGCGCAGGCGCGCCACGCCCGCCAGAACCCGGTCGGCAACGTTGCGGGCAAATCCGACTTCCTCCGGCGACCATGGCCGCGTCTTTGAGTCGTGCACGTAGAACAGGGCAACCGTGCGACCACGCTCGCGGATAGGCACATTGAGCAGAGCATGGATGTTGAAGTCATGCAGGCTCTGGTTGAGATCAGCGGTCAGGGGGTCGGCGACCACATCGCTGATCACTAAGGTGTCACCCCGCGCGATCATAGGACCGAGCGTCCCGTAATCGGCGAAGCGGTGCCGCCCGACGAGACTCTTGGAGCTGGGATCGGTCCAGTCCGACACAATGTCGATAAACATCCCCGTCGCGTCGAGTTCACCATACCCAGCCCGGCTGGCCTCCAGGGTTCGCCCGACGATCTCGGCTGCGGCTTTGGTCATCTGTGAGATCGTCGAGAGATCGCGCAGATGGTCGCCGATCTCCGTCAAGGCCGCCTGCCGGGCGAAGGCGTTGGATAGACGGTCCTCGCTGATCCGTAGTCGTGCCAACTGACGACGTTCGTTGAGCAAAGCCATGACGTGACGGGCGAGCCGCCGGAGGTTGTCGGCTTGCTCCCCGGTCAGACCCTCCGGGCGAGGCCGGGTGTCGATCACGCATAGGCTGCCGAGTGCATAGCCCTCCGGGGAGCGAAGGGGCGCACCGGCATAAAACCGAATGTGGGGATTGCCCGTGACGAGTGGGTTGGCCTGCGTGCGCGGGTCGGCAGCAAGGTCCGGGATGATAAGCAGGTCCGACTCGCTCAGCGCATGGGCGCAGACAGAGGCGTTGAGGACCGTCTCACAGGGGGGGAAACCGATCCGCGCCTTGAACCATTGTCGATCGGCCGCCACCAAGCTCACCAGCGCCACCGGCACGGCACAAACCGACGCCGCGAGCTGGACGATGTCGTCGAACCCTTCCTCCGGTGCGGTATCGAGGATGCCATAGGCCTCCAGCGCGATGAGGCGCGCCGGATCGGAGGTGTCAGGATGGAGGCTGCTCTCAGGGCTGCGCATCGTGGCCAGAGCATAGCTTTGAGCCCGAGGTGTATCGCCCTTCCCGATCTTTGTCATTCTGCTGGCTGTTCACATCCCTTGCGGGATGGGCCAGCTGTTTTCCGGCTTCAGCTCTGACAGGCTGAGCAGAGGCCGGGCGACCATATCATCACGGCTTGCCGAGAACCTTACAGAGGGATTTCTGCGTCCGATCCCGGTTTCGGACGGCCGGCCCCGAAGCCAGCACACAGCCCGCTAACTCGTCGCCGGCATACTGCGTCCCTAGCCGCGCTGCGTATCGGCTCGGCTCATCGCTGGTGAGATCGGACGCTCCCCCGCCCCGTGAGCAGATCGGGGCGGGGCCGAGCGAACCGGTCGTTAAGGCTCCGGCTCTACCGCCGCCAGCATGTCAGCTAGCGCAGCACTCACCGACCTCCCATCTGCCGTCGCCTCCTGGCGCGACCAGATCGAGCGCCTGTCCGAGCACGCCTCGCCGTGCCGGTATCTGGCGCCGGCGAAGTGGGCTGCGATCCGCACCAACACCATGGCCGTCTGCGACCAGCACGGCGCAGAGGCCTACCGGCTCTCTACGAGGCGGCGGATAGCTAGTTCCCAATCACCGGCCGAACTTCAGCATTCGCGTTACCCAACGCCGCTCCAATGGCCTCGCTATCCGCGACGAGGATGTCGATAATCTCGGCTACAACCGCCGGCCAGGGCACGCTGAGTGCCAAGAGGAGTTCTGCTGCCTTCACGACCACGTCCAACTCATCCACCGAGAACGTGCGCCCGGTGCTGCGCGCCTGAAGCATCCGCTCGGCGAGCTTTGTCGCGAGGCTGAGAATATCGCCCGCGCCGAGGGGCTGAGCGTCATCGCTCACCAGAGACCCCTTCGCCTTTAGGTGCTTGGTAAGCCACGCCGTCAAAGCGCATTCCACAGCCACCCCGCCCCATCATCGCGCGCCCGCCGAATACCAGCGCGGCCACGAGGTAGCGGTGAAAGCGATCGTCGAGGTCGATGGGCATGGTAGCGGCCTATTCAAGCGGCGCTCCTGATGGTCGAGAACTGAGACTCGCCGCTACGGCGAAACTCAACAGCGCGTAAATTCAGACCTCACAGCGCCATTATCCACCCTATGACCGCTTTGCTTTCAGAGCTTCCTCAACGAGGCGGCGGATGGCTACCACCCTTCGGCGGCGACGACAGTAACTACCGCAATTCCGGCAACGAAAGCGGCGACAAGAACAGCGCTCAGCGCGTTCTGATGACCGTTCGCTTTCAGGACGACAACGGACACGAACGCCAGGACAGATGCAGCAAGTCCCATCACGAGCTGGGAGTTGTTCATGTCAGATAGCCTTTGGCCAGCAGATGCCCGGCGAGGGCCTCGCCTATGGGATTTGCTCATCACGGCTTCTTTGCCCCAGCCTTACGGCACCCTGATCAATGCCGGGAGTGTTGGCCGCCCTGCTGCGCATCGCTGTTGACCACGGGGGGCAGCCCCATGTGACGAGCGAGCGAGATCAGATCACTCAGCCGGCCGGTCTGCGTCTTGCCGCGCAGGTTGAGGCGGTGCGTTTCAATGGTCCGCACGCTCAGCGCCAAGCTCCGCGCGATCTCCTTGTTGCTGAAGCCGGAACTGACGAAACGCAGCACCTCCGCCTCCCGCGGCGTGAGCCGGGGCAATTCAGTCAGCGCCTCCGGCAAGTCCACGAGTCGCTTCGGCGGAGCGAGGCGTTCCGACCCCTCCGCGAGGGCGAGCAATGCGGCACCGAGGTCCCGGGGCGACTTCGAGCGCGCCACAAAGGCATCGGCGCCTGCTGCCAAGAGGGCGCGCAGGTCATCCGCGGACAGGACCCCGAAGGCCACCAGCGTGCGGAGGTTCGGCTGGCGCTTCTTCAGGCTG
>NZ_JAKSYP010000281.1:0-50716 GCF_022829625.1 Methylobacterium sp. E-046
CTGCCACAACTTCCAGAAGAACGGCGTCGGCCCGGACCTGAAGGGTGTCGTCGGCCGCAAGGCCGGCACCTATGAGGGCTACAGCTACTCCGCCGCGCTCAAGAATTCCGGGATCACCTGGGACGAGGCCAATCTCCACGAATGGCTGAAGAACCCGAAGGCGAAGGTACCGGGCAACAAGATGATCTTCCAGGGCTACACCGACGACAAGAAGATCAACGATGTCATCGCCTACCTGAAGACGCAGTCGTAACGCTAACCCCCGCCCGATCGACCGCCGGCCTCCATCCTCCGACGAGGCCGGCCCACGCGATCTTCGGCCCGCCCGGCCCGACCGCGGCGGGCCGTTTCGTGCGCGCCCGCAACCCGGCCCCCGCGAGGGTGCCGCACCGCCCTGAGCGGCATCGCGGGCCGGGTGGCGCCGTCGCGAACGGACGCCATCGGCGCGTTTGAGCGATCGGGCGGCGTGCCCCCGCCCCGTTCATGTGCGTGCGCCGGTCCGGCACCTCCTCCTGGGCAAGCTTGCGGCCCAACTCCAGCCGAAGCGCATCCGCGCGGGCCTTCAGATCCCGGTTTTGCAAACCGGCGATCGCCTGCTGGGCGGCCAGGCGATGCTCGCCGGGTGCTCCAGACGATTGACCGGGATGATCCCTGCCCCGTTGGCGGATGTACGGGTGTCCGGCCGCGACCGCGCACCGGACGCCCGGCCGTGTCGCGGATGGCGTCGCCGCCGAGGACCCGCCGCGTGAGGCCGTCGGCCGAGAGCGCCCGGTACGCGGCGACGAACGGGATAGCCTCGTCGATGCTGCGACGGATCAGGGCGTGCGCATGCTCCTGGTCGTGCGAGCGGAAGCCGTCGATGTAAGCCGACAGGGGAACACCCGCGGCAGCTTGATCCGCATCGACGTTGAACAGCAACGCGACGAAGGTCCGGCGCGCAGCCGATCCGATACGCTGTCCCAGTCCCGAGGCCCCGCTAGCGCCACCCCATCCAGCGCCCATTGCTACGCCGTCGCGGCGGTCTGACCGGGATGAGCTTGCGCTTCGGCACCCCGACACTCGCGGTTGTTGCAGGGGCTGAGGTTCGTCCGGAACCTCATCCACGCTTGCGTTGCGGCCTCCAGTGGCGGACCGCAATCCTCAACCGCAGCGCGCAGCCCTCCGCGGCTGGCGGGTGGTGGCGATGCGGCCAGGAGGCGCGTGGCGCCGCCGATCTCACTGCCGGCCGGAGGGACGTCCTCCGGGGCGGTCCTCCGTTGAAGGAACCCGCGGATCCACCGGGAGTGCGGGCCCATCGGGCTGCGCAGCACGCCGCAAGGCCGATCACTGCGCGACATCGGCTCGGCGAGCTGAAAGATCAGTTTCGGCGCAGAGAACCGAAATTGTCCACCACGAACAGGGTCGGCCGGTAATCCGCTCGCCTATGTAGCGGGGCCGGATTCGGCCAGGATGTTGCTTTCGCGACGACGGATTCCGGACAATCCGTACTCATCGTCGAAGCTTTATCAGGGTCGCAGCTTGACGGCCCGTCGCAAGTTGAAGAGACCGCTGCACAGAGTGCCCCGGGGAAGGGCACACCGCACGAGCGGAAGCTTGGAGAGGAAACGATGGTCTTCGCAGGTCGCGCGGTCGCCGCCGCGCTGTTGCTCTCGGTCGCGATGCTCCCGGCGCAGGCCGCGGATCCGATCAAGATCGGGCTGAGCGGTCCTTTTACCGGGGGCTCCTCGTCGATGGGCGTCTCGATGCGGGACGGCGCCAAGCTCGCCGCCGCCGAGATCAACAAGGCCGGCGGCGTGCTCGGCCGCCCGATCCAGCTCGTGGAGCGCGACGACGAGGCCAAGAACGAGGTCGGCGCGCAGGTCGCGCAGGAACTCATCAACAAGGAGAAGGTCGTCGCGAGCGTCGGCTTCATCAACACCGGCGTGGCGCTCGCCGCCCAGCGCTTCTACCAGGAAGCCGAGATCCCGGTGTTCAACAACGTCGCCACCGGGACGATCATCACCAACCAATTCAAGGAGCCGGATTACGACGCCAACTACGTCTTCCGGAATTCCGCCTACGACGTGCTCCAGGCCGGCCTGATGGTCGATGAGGCCCTCGCCCAGGGCCACAAGAAGATCGCGGTCCTGGCGGACTCGACCAATTACGGGCAGCTCGGGCGCGAGGATATCGAGAAGTATCTCGCCACGAAGAACGTGAAGCCCGTCGCGGTCGAGAAGTTCAACATCAAGGACGTCGACATGACGGCCCAGCTGCTCAAGGCGCAGCAGGCCGGCGCCGAGGTGATCCTCGCCTACGGGATCGGGCCGGAACTGGCCCAGATCACCAACGGCATGGCCAAGCTCGGCTGGAAGGTGCCGATGATCACCAGCTGGCCCTCCTCGATGCAGAGCTTCATCGATATCGCCGGCGCGAACGGCAACGGCGTGATCATGCCGCAGACCTTCATCGAGGATCAGACCCTGCCGAAGCGCAAGGCGTTCCTGGAGAACTACTACAAGACCTACGGCGTCACGAAGATCCCGACCCCCGTGGCCGGTGCCCAGGGCTACGACTCGATCTACCTCCTCGCCGCGGCGATCAAGCAGGCCGGCGGCACCGACGGCGTGAAGATCCGCACCGCCCTCGAGAACCTGAACGAGAAGGTCGAGGGCGTGGTCACGACCTACGACAAGCCCTTCACCGCCAAGGACCACAACGCGATCTCGCGCAACATGGTCGTCTTCGGGAAGGTGCAGGACGGCAAGATCGTCTACGCCAAGGACGAGGACGCCAAGAACGCGGGCGTCGTCCGCGTCAAGGAGAAGTCCTCGAACTGAGGTCCCGCACGGCCGCGCGAGCCTCCCTCAGCGCGGCCGCCAGCAGACTGCCCGACGATCCCGCGGCCCCGGCCGCGGGATCGGCCGTCCCTCCGGTGACAGTAGACCCATGGCCATCCTGCTTCAGCTCATCGCCTCAGGCGTCGCGGTCGGCATGATCTACGCCGCCATCGCCTTCGGCTATCAGCTCACCTTCGCCACCTCGAAGACACTGAATTTCGGCCAGGGCGAGGCGCTGGCCCTCGGGGCCCTGTTCGGCCTGACCCTGGTGCCGTTCATCGGCTACTGGCTGATGATCCCGCTGGTCCTCGTCTTCGGCTTCGCCCTCGGGGCCGTGGTCGAACGCCTCGGCGTGCGCCCGGCCGTGAAGATCAAGTCCGAGTACGGGTGGATCATGGCGACCATCGCGCTCGGCATCATCTTCAAGAACGTCGCCGAGAACATCTGGGGCCGCGACGACCTGAAATTCCCCTCGCCGCTGCCCGAGACCGCCCTCCAGGTCGGCGGTGTGCGCATCCTGCCGATGGAGCTGCTGATCGTCGCGGGCGCGCTGCTGATGATGCTCGCCGTCGAGATCTTCAATCGCAAGTCGATCTGGGGGAAGGCCGTCGTCGCCACCTCCAACGACATCGACGCCGCCGGCCTGATGGGCATCAACACCCAGAAGGTGATCACCCTGTCGTACTCGATCAGCGCCATGACGGCGGCCTTCGCGGGCGTGCTGGTGGCGCCCGTCACCCTGACCGGCGCCACGATGGGCTCCGTGCTGGCGCTGAAGGCCTTCGCGGTGGCGATCATCGGCGGCCTGGAATCCGGCCTCGGCGTCATCGTCGGCGGCCTGATCCTCGGCGTCGCGGAGACGCTGACCGGCTTCTACATCTCGACCGGCTACAAGGATGTGCCGGGCCTGATCCTGCTCCTCGTCGTCCTCTCCATCCGCCCCGTCGGCCTGTTCGGCAAGGCGGTCATCAAGAAGGTCTGAGCTTGACCTCCCGCGCATCCTTCACGGCAGCCTGAGCCATGGCGCAGACCCTCGCCCCCGCCGAAGCGCCCGCCCCGGCCGCCGCTCCGAGCCTGTCACGCCACGTGGGCCTCCTCGGCGCCGTGCTGCTGGTCGTCGGCTTGGCCGTCTTCCCGCACGTGGTCACGAGCTCGTACTACGTCCACCTGATGGTGGTGATCGCGATCTACGCGATCCTGATCCTCGGGCTCGACATCGTGGTCGGCTATACCGGGCAGGTGAGCCTCGGCCATGCCGGCCTGTTCGGCGTCGGCGCCTACGCGGCGGCGGTGCTGTTCCTGCACTTCAAGCTCGGCCTGTGGTGGGGCATCCTGGCGGGGATCGGCGTGACCTCGGCCTTCGGCGTGCTGCTCGCCGTGCCGGCCCTGCGGGTCACCGGCCCCTATCTCGCCATGGTGACGCTGGCCTTCGGCACCATCGTTCAGATCTTCATCAACGAGCTGACGCCGCTGACCAACGGCCCCCTCGGCATCACCCTGCCGCCGGCCCGCGTCCTGGATTTCTCGCTCATCGGCATGCAGGCGCCCTGGGGCGCGGCCGGGCGCAAGCTGGAATTCTACTACCTCGTCTGCCTCGCGCTGCTGGCGACGATCCTGGTCGTCAACCGCGTGGTGCGCTCGCCCTACGGCCGGGCCTTCGAGGCGCTGCGCGACTCGCCGATCGCCTGCGACTGCATGGGCGTCAGCGTCTACCGCTACAAGGTCTACGCCTTCGTGATCTCGGCGGCGCTGGCGGGCCTCGCGGGCGCGCTGTTCGCGTGGTCGGAGCGCTACGTGGCGCCGAACTCCTACGGGTTCGAACTCACGGTGCTGTTCCTGCTCGCCGTCACGATGGGCGGGCGCAAGTCGCGGGCGGGGCCGATCATCGGCTCTGCGATCATCGTGATGATGCCGAACGTGCTGGCCGACATCGCGCTGGTGCGGATCATGGCGGGGATCATCGCCCTCGCCGCCCTGGTCGTGGGCAGCCTAGCGTTCCTGCGCCGCCAGGAGAACCGGTTCGCCCTGCTGGTGCCGGTCGGGCTCTGCCTCGCCTTCTTCCCCGCGACCCTGCTGCTCGAATCCGTCACCGACTTCCGCCTGACGGTGTTCGGCCTGATGATCCTGTTCGTGGTGTACTACCTGCCGGACGGGATCGTGGGCTTCGTCCGCGAGAAGATCCCGGCCCTGCGCCCCGCCCACACCGCCGAGGGCAAGAGCCTCCACGCCGAGGGCGCGGCGCTCAGCGCTCAGAGCGGCGGCGCGGGCGCGGACCCGCTGCTCACGGTCGATCAGGCCCTGATGCAGTTCGGCGGCCTCAAGGCCCTGGCCGGCGTCGACCTCACGGTGCGGCCGGGCACGATCCACGGGCTGATCGGACCGAACGGCTCCGGCAAGAGCACGATGATGAACGTGCTCACCGGCATCTACCGGCCGACCAGCGGCAGCGTGACCCTGGCCCGCGGCCAGGGCTCGAAGCGCCTCGACGGGCGCACGCCCTCCGAGATCGCCGCCGCCGGCGTCGCCCGCACCTTCCAGAACGTGCAGCTGTTCCGCGAGATGACGGCGCTCGAGAACGTGCTGGTCGGGCTGCACCACAGCTTCCGCGGCACCCTGTTCGACGCGATCCTGGGCACGCCGCGCCGGCGCCGGGAGGAGCGCGAGCAGCGCGCCCGCGCCATGGCGATCCTCGACTTCGTGGGCCTCGGCGCCCTCGCGCAGGTGGAGGCCCGCAACCTGCCCTACGGCAAGCAGCGGCTCCTCGAGATCGGGCGCGCGCTCGCCCTCGACCCGGTTCTGCTCCTCCTCGACGAGCCCGCCGCGGGCCTCACCGCGCCCGACATCGCCGAGTTGACGACGATCATCCGCAAGATCCGGGATGCCGGAATCACGGTGATCCTGATCGAGCACCACATGGACGTGGTGATGGGCCTGTGCGACCGCGTCAGCGTCCTCGATTTCGGCCACAAGATCGCGGAGGGCAGCGCCCGCGAGGTGCAGGCCGACCCGAAGGTGGTCGAGGCCTATCTCGGCAGCCCGGTCGCCGACGAGGAGACGGCCCATGCTTGAGGTCACGGGTCTGTCGGCCGGCTACGGCCAGGTCGAGGTGCTGCATGGTCTCGATTTCACGGTCCCGAAGGGACAGGTGGTGGCGCTGATCGGCTCGAACGGCGCCGGCAAGACCACCACGATGCGCGCCCTGTCCGGCATGATCCGCCCGCGCGCCGGCTCGATCCGCCTGAACGGGCGCGAGATCGGCGGCCTCGACAGCCACGACGTCGCCCGGTTCGGCCTCGCGCATTCCCCGGAGGGCCGGCGCGTGTTTCCGACGCTCTCGGTCGAGGACAACCTGACCCTCGGTGCCTTCCCCCGGCTGACGGGATCCCGGCCGAAGGGCGATGTCGCGGCCGACCGCACGCGGGCCTTCGAGCTGTTCCCGCGGTTGAAGGAGCGGCGCACGCAGCTCGCCGGCACGCTCTCGGGCGGCGAGCAGCAGATGCTGGCCATGGGCCGGGCCCTGATGCTGCGGCCCGAGATCCTCCTCCTCGACGAGCCCTCGATGGGGCTCGCCCCCAAGCTGGTGGAGGAGGTCTTCCGGATCATCCGGCTGCTCAAGGCCGAGCAGGTGACGATGCTGCTCGTCGAGCAGTTCGCCATGGCGGCGCTCGGCGTCGCCGACCACGCCTACGTGCTGGAGAACGGCCGGATCCGCTTCCAGGGCCCGGCCCAGCAGATGCGCAACGATCCGGCCGTGCGGGCCGCGTATCTCGGCGGCAGCCACTAGGGCGCCGACGGCCCGGTTGTCCGGCCGAACCCTGGATGCCGGGCGCACCGTGTCCAGCGCGGTCGCACCCGGTGCGCCTTGAGGCGCGTTCTGGAGCACGGCTCGGACGCGCCGGCCGCAGCGCCCTGCCGGTACAGCAGGATCGTCGCGCGCGTGCAGCGCGCGCCGGCCAGCGGCCCCGCCGCCCGATCGGATGCCGGGCGGACGGGGCTCTGAGCGCCGTTCCTCAAGCCCGGAACGCGGCGCGGCCGAGGCGCAGGTGCCTGAGAGCCACCTCTGGCCTCGGCGGCGATCCCGAAGCGGGAGCGCTCAGGCGCCCGTCAGGCGCCCTTGAGGTTTGCCGCGCTCTCCTTGCCGCTCCGCCGATCGTTCTCGACGTCGTAGGAGATCTTCTGCCCCTCGATGAGGTTGCGCATACCCGCGCGCTCGACCGCCGAGATGTGGACGAAGACGTCCTTGCCGCCGTCATCCGGCTGGATGAAGCCGTAACCCTTGGTCTCGTTGAACCACTTCACAGTCCCTGTCGCCATCGCGAAGCCCTGATCATCACCGGCGCAGACGTGGCGCGCCGCAGGCTCGAACCGGCCATCAGGGCCAAGTGTTCCATCGCCCGTGTTTCATCGCGCTGCGAGGCATCGAACGGAGAGGCAACTTAAGTTTGCTGACAGCCGGTCCCGGGAGCGGTACAACCGGGCCGTCCAGCTCAAGCTCCCGTGATGGTTCCCGTCTCCCATACCAGCGTCCGGCCAGATACCTCCGATCCGGCCCGGCTGGATGAGCTGGACGCGCTCGACATCCTGGACACGGTGCCGGAGGAGAGCTTCGATGACGCGGCCCAGATCGCCCGGCTGGTCTGCCAGACGCCTGTCGCGCTGATCAGCCTCGTGGCTGCCGACCGGCAGTGGTTCAAGGCGCGGGTGGGATTCCAGGCCAGCGAGACCGACCTGAGTCGATCCGTCTGCGTCTACGCGCTCCACGAGCCGGACCTGCTGATCATCCCGGATCTCGCCGCCGATCCGCGGACCCGCAGCAATCCCCTGGTGACGGGCGAGCCGCACATCCGCTTCTACGCCGGAGCGCCCCTCCGGACCGAGCGCGGGCGCGCGCTCGGCAGCCTCTGCGTCATCGACCATCAGCCCCGACCGGACGGTCTGAGCGACGAGCAGCAGGATGCCCTGCGGCGCCTGTCCCGGCAGATCATGATCCTGCTGCGTGAGCGCCGGCAGATGGCGAAAATGCAGGTCGCCGAGGTGCTGGCGAAGGCCGCCGCGACGCGTCGCATGGCCCTGATCGAGCTGGGCGACCATCTGCGCGACCTCTCCACGATCCCCGAGATGACCGCCAAGGCAGCCGAGATCGTCGGGCGAACGTTGAATGCCAGTCGCGCGGGGTACGGCGAAGTCGACGGCGCCTGTCAGATCATCACGATCCCGCGGGACTGGACTGCGCCTGACGGGACCAGCGTCGTCGGGCGCCACCACTTCTCGACTTACGGCACGTTCGGGCCCGCCCTGGAGCGTGGCGAGACCCTGGCCATCCCCGACGTGACCGCCGATTCGCGCACCGCCGGGCATGCGGAACGGTTCGTCGCCCTGAACATCCGCGCCCAGGTCAACGTGCCGGTACGCGAAGCCGGCCGGACGGTCGGCGTCCTGTTCGTGCACAGCCCGCAGGTACGCACCTGGGCACCGGAGGAGATCGCCTTCGCCCGCAACGTCGCGGATCGGGTGCAGGTCGGCATCGGCCGCCTGCGCGCGGAGGAGCAGCAGGTACTGCTCAACCGCGAGTTGTCGCACCGCATGAAGAACACTCTGGCGATGGTGCAGGCCATCGCCGCTCAGACCATCCGCACCGCGCCGGACCTGACCTCCGCCGGGACGGCTCTGTCGGCGCGGCTGATCGCGATGGGCCGGGCACACGACATCCTGCTCAGCGGCACCAGCGAGCACACCAACCTCGAGGCGGTGGTCCGGGCCGCCCTGGCGATCCACGACGACGCCCAGCTCGGTCGTCTGCGCCTGAGGGGGCCGCTGGTCCGCGTCGGGTCCAAAGCCGCCCTCTCGCTAGCGCTGGTCCTCCACGAGCTGGCGACGAACGCGAGCAAGTACGGAGCGCTCTCCACATCGGAGGGCCACGTGTCCGTCGACTGGGTGATCGAGGCCAAGGGCGCAGAACCGTCAGTCCAAATCCGCTGGATCGAGCAGGGCGGCCCGCGCGTCGTGCCGCCGAAGCAGCGCGGGTTCGGCAGCCGCCTGATCGAACGGGGGCTGTCCGGGATCATCAGTGCGTCCGTGCGGCTGGCCTACCCCCCCGAGGGTGCGATCTGTGAGCTGACGGCCAATCTCGCGGATTTCCAGTCCGATGAGTGACGGATCCCCCGACTGACCGGACCGGTCGGTCGGGGTCACGCGCGCGGGCGACGCGCTCGCTCCGGGTCACCGCGGGGTCTGTGGCCCCGGCCACGAGGAGGACGACGGCTCGAGGCCGCCCGGCTTCGCGGGATCGCCCCGACCCGGGGTCGCACCGATGCTGCGCGGCGCGCGCGGACGGTGGATTCACCACCGAAGGAAGCGATCGAAGGCCGGCAGGGCCGCAATGGTGAGCGCGACGGCGCCGACCGCTGCCGTGAGCATGATACCGCAAGACAGGGACACAATCGCAAAACTCCCAGCCAGTTCAGGATTCAACAGGCCGAGAACGAGATCTGTGCTGTGCGGCAGAATGACCATCGCACCGAGGCAGCGGGTTGCTCCTCGCCATTCACGGTCCTCGCGGTCCGCCGCCCTCTACGTGGCGTGCGCGGTGCGTCGCTCCTTCGCGGTCCCCTCTCGCCGGCCTGGGTGCCGCCGCCCGTTCCGGACGTCGCTCGGCGGGCCGGAGACCGGCCGCGGCGTATTGGGATCCCGACGGCCGGCGTCACGGCGTCCTGCGCTCCGCGCGTCCCATCGGGGGCGACGAGAACGGCCTTATCGGCTGGCGATCACGGGTGGAACAGATGCGCGGGGCTACCGTTGAAGCCTCAAGTTGCGTTTTAGCAAGTCGACACAACCCGGGGGGTTGCCGATGGCGCCATCGCTTCGATCTGTTCTGGCGGCCTCCGAGTATGTCGGCTTCTGGGAGACGGATCTCGCGACTCAGACGATCGAATTGACGGGCGCCCTCCCCGATCTGCTCGGCGTCGACGCGAAAAAGGCTGCGACGGGCGTGCCGATCTCCGCGTTCCTGGACGGCATCCATCCCGAGGATCGCGAGCGTGTGGCCGATCTCATCCAGGAGGCACACCGCACGGCAGGCCGCTTCGAGGCCGACTTCCAGACCAATGGCGGCGTCGGTGGCACCCGCAGCGTCGCCGCGCGCGGGCGGATCGAGGCGGACGCTCACGGCCGCGGCCAGCGCTGCAGGGGCGTGGTCCTGGACCTCACCGAGACCCAGTGGGACGACGCCACCGAGGCGGCCCGGCGGATGCGCGCGATCGACCGCGTGGTGGATGCGCTGATCGCGGTCCGGCCGCTGGTGACCGAAGTCGGCTCGCCGGTGCTGCGCCTGCTGATCGACGCGACGCTGCTGGAATTCGGCAGGCTATTGGCTGCGCAGGACGCGCAGCCCGATCGCGAACGCCACTGAGCAACGCCTTCAGGAAGCACGTTGACGCGTCGCCAGCGCGCGGACGAAATCCACGCAGGCGCGCCGATCCTTCGCGTCCGCGATGCGCGCGAACGCGGCCAGGAGTTCCAGCGTCTCTCGAACGTCGTGTCGTTCACCCACGGCCGCATCCGAGAAGACCGCCACGTCGGTTGCGAGCGCGTCGGCGATGCGTTGCAGGGTCTGACGGCTGCTGTCTCGATAGTTCATCACCGGCGCGCTCCCGACCCGGGCACCGGTCGTCGGCACGCGACCGCTGGAGGGGGCGAAACGAACTTCAGACCTGACCGAGTCATGTCGACGGACACCGCCCGGTATCCGGTGCTCGCAACCTGGGCGGGCACTTCGACTGGTTAATGCGCCATACGGGTGATCGGTTGCCCCGCGACTTGTATACCCGGCGTGCGGTCGTGCGACGTGCTTGCCAGGACCGCGCCGAATGATCTTCGTCACCGACGCGCGGAGCGCCCTGGCCTATGTCGGCCCGGAATGGGCGGACCTCACCGGGCAGCCCTTGAGCGAGGCTGTGGGATCGGGCTGGTTGGCGTGCCTCCACGCCGCCGATCGCGAGATCATCCGGACCTTCCTGCAGGGTGCGGTCCGCGAGCACGCGGAGTTCCACGGCCGCTACCGGGTGCGGACTCCGGATGGCGGGCATGTCTGGGTCGCGGCCGGTGCGGTGCCGTCATTCGGGCCGCCCGAACGGACGTTTCTGGGCTATCTCGGTTCGGTCACGCGGATCGGTCCGAGCGCACGGAGGCTTTGGCCGCCGATGGGACGATCGGACGATATGTACCACCGCCGCGGGACGGCGGAGCGCCGCCTCAGTCGGTCCTCGAACTCGCGGCCGATCACCTGCTCATGGCCCACGGCCTGATCGAGGCGGACGATGCGCATGGGATCCCGCCGCCACTGCGGCAGGCTCTGACCCGGATGGGTGCCACGATCGCCCGGGCGAAGGGGACGGGAGAAGGCTGGCTCCACTGACGCGGCGCAGCCCGAGGCGGCAAAGCCGGGTCCCGTAACCCGCCGCGCCGCTACCGGGCGGGCGCCGCCAGGGTGACGGTCCAGGGTTCGTCGAACCGGTGCTCCTCCAGGTTCACCCCCGCGCCGCCGCGATCGACGACGGCGAAGTCCTGGGCCTGCCCGAACGGCGTGAGCACGCCGTGCCACGTTCCCGGAGCGTAGCACACGCCCTGCCAGGGCTGCGTGACGAAGGCCTGCGGGCGGCCCGGCCGGCCGGCCTCGTCGGGGCAGATCACCACGAGGAACGGAGCCGCGCTGAGGGGCAGGAACGCTTGGCTGCCGAGGGGATGACGCTCCACGAGGCGGACCACGAGAGGCAGGACGTAGGGCTGGGCCTCGACGAGGCCGACGACGACCTGGGCATCGTCCCCGCTCACCCGCACCGTCGCGAGGTCATGGAAGCGCCGGGCCATGCCGGCATTCATCGGACGCGGCGCCGTGGCGGCCTTGTCGATCACCGTGCCGAAGGGTGCAAAGGCCTCTGCGGTGAGAGGCTGCGCCGTGACGCTGCGCCCGGTCATCGCGACGCCCGGGGACGCAGGGCCGCGTGCCGGTTGACGTCCTTGTAGAGCAGGTAGCGGAACGGGCCGGGGCCGCCCGCGTAGCAGGCCTGCGGGCAGAAGGCGCGCAGCCACATGTAGTCCCCGGCCTCGACCTCGACCCAGTCGCGGTTGAGGCGGTAGACGGCCTTGCCCTCCAGCACGAACAGGCCGTGCTCCATCACGTGCGTCTCCTCGAACGGGATCGACGCGCCCGGACGCAGCGTGACGATGTTGACGTGCATGTCGTGGCGCACGTCGTCGGAGCCGACGAACCGGGTGGTGGCCCAGGCCCCGTCCGTACCCGGCATGGCGGCGGGCGCGATGTCGGATTCGTGGGCCAGGAAGGAATCGGGGGCGTCGAGGCCCGGCAGGCGCTCGTAGGCCTTGCGGACCCAGTGGAAGCGCGCCGGCGCGTCGCCATCGTTGCGCAGGCTCCAGGCCGCCCCGGGCGACAGGTAGGCGTAGCTCCCCGGGCGCAGGGCATGCGCCTGCCCGCCGAGGACGAGCCGCAGGCGGCCCGCGACCACGAAGAGCACCCCTTCGGCCTCGGGATCCGGCTCGGGCTGCTCGCTGCCGCCCCCGGGGGCGACCTCCATCAGGTACTGCGCGAAGGTCTCGGAGAAGCCGGAGAGGGGGCGGGACAGCATCCAGGCCCGGGTGTCCGCCCAGAACGGCAGGACGCTGGTGACGATGTCGGTCATCACGCCCTTCGGGATGACGGCGTAGCTCTCGGTGAACACCGCCCGGCCGGTCATCAGCGCCGTCTGGGGGGGCAGGCCGCCGCACGGCGGGTTGTAGGGCGGGTTGTCGGGCGAATGCGTCATCGCTCTCTCACGGGCTCCAGGGCTGCAGGTGCCGCACGTGGCTCCGGGGGGAAGCGGATGCCTGCACCCCCAAGATTCAACCGCCCGCAGCGACGGCGCGATCCGAAGCGGGATCGGGTGCGCCGACAATCCGCAGCCGCGGTCTAGACGTCAAATACCTTTTGTGTTCTCATTGATACCAAATACATATGGCTTCGGTGCATGGAGCTTCGGCACCTCCGATATTTCGTGGCGGTCGCCGAGCATCTCAGCTTCACCGCGGCCGCCAACAGCCTGGGCGTCTCGCAGCCGCCGCTGAGTCAGCAGATCCGCGACCTCGAACTGGAGATCGGCGTCAATCTGTTCGAGCGGTCGAGCCGGCGCGTCACCCTGACGGCTGCGGGGGAAGACTTCCTCCGGAACGCGCGGGCGATCCTCGTTCAAGCCGCCGACGCCGTCGATCGGGCACGGACCATCGGCACGGGCACGGCCGGCCTCCTGAACATCGGCATGACGAGCTCCGTCCTCGTCGGACCGCTCGGGCGCCTGATCCGCGCCTTCGAGCAGCGATGCCGGGGCGTGGATGTGCGCATCCACGAGATGGCGCCGGCCGATCAGATCGCGGCCCTGAAGGCGCACAGGACGGATCTCAGCTTCCTGCGCAGCCCGCCCGAGGATCCGGACCTCGTCGGACAGATTGCGTGGCGGGAGCGTCTGTGCGTGGCGCTGCCGGCAGGGCACGCCCTCGCGGCCGGCCGCAGCGTGCCGATCGACGTCTTCCGGAGCGAGCGTCTCATCTCGCTGCGCCTCGATAGCTCCCGCTTCGCCGACGAGATCTATCAGGGCTGCGTCCTCAGGGGTTTCACGCCGGACATCTCGCAGCAGGTCCGGGAGGCATCATCCCTGGTGAGCTTGGTCGCCGCCGGCTTCGGCCTCGCCATCATCCCGGAATTCGTCGGTCGCCTGAGGCATCCGGACGTCGTCATCCTCCCGATCGATCCGCCATTCCTGTCGGCGGACGTCTACGCCCTGCACCACAAGCGGAAGAATCCCGTGGTCGACAACTTCCTGGACGTGATCCGCGAGGAGGCGTCGCGATGGACGGAGCGGCTTCCGGGCCGGTGACGCGAAGCCGTCCGGACGGCCCGCGCCGCAGCGGGATTCAAACGCGCAATCTATCAATCGAGCCGAACAACATATTGGACCACGGAACGCCGAGGCGTTTATCACGCGTCGGGACGAGGGCTGACACCATGTTCGATCTCGACCAGGACTATCCCCGCGACATGGTGGGTTACGGCCGGCACCGGCCGGACCCGCGCTGGCCGGCGGGTAAGCGCGTCGCCGTCCAGTTCGTCGTCAACTACGAGGAGGGCGGAGAGAACTGCATCCTCCACGGCGACGCGGCGTCGGAAGCCTTCCTGTCCGAGATCGTGGGCGCCCTGCCCTGGCTGGGCCAGCGCCACGCGAACATGGAGTCGATCTACGAGTACGGGGCGCGCGCCGGCTTCTGGCGCCTCTGGCGCGCCTTCACGCGCCGGAACCTGCCGGTGACGGTCTTCGGCGTCGCCTCCGCGATGCAGCGCAACCCCGAGGCCGTGGCGGCCATGGTGGAGGCCGGCTGGGAGATCGCCAGCCACGGCCTGCGCTGGATCGACTACCGCGACTACAGTCCGCAGGCCGAGCGCGCAGACATCGACGCCGCCGTCGCCCTCCAGACCGAGCTGACCGGCCGCAGGCCGCTCGGCCTCTACCAGGGCCGCACGTCGACCAACACGCTCGCCCTGGGGGCGGCCGAGGGCGGCTTCCTCTACCTCGCCGATTCCTACGCCGACGAGTTGCCCTACTGGGTGACGGCCGGCGGTCGTCAGCAACTCGTGGTCCCCTACACCCTCGACGCCAACGACATGCGGTTCGCAACGGCGCAGGGCTTCAACAGCGGCGACCAGTTCTTCACCTACCTCAAGGACTCGTTCGACGTGCTGTACCGCGAGGGCGGGATGCAGCAGGGCGGCATGATGTCGGTGGGGCTCCACTGCCGCCTGGTCGGACGTCCGGGCCGCGCCGCCGCCCTGGAACGGTTTCTCGATTACGTTGGCGATCATCCCGGTGCCTGGGTGACCACCCGGCTCGACATCGCCCGGCACTGGATCGCGGCGCACCCGCCGCGCGGCGGCTATCGCCCGAGCCGCATGGGTCCGGCCCTGTTCCGCGAAGTCTTCGGTGCGGTCTGCGCCGACGTGTCCGGGTCGCCCGAGGCCGGCGCGGCGACGGCGGAGCGGGTATACGCGACCGGCCTCGGACCGGAGGACGATACGGTCCCGAACCTGTCCCGGCGCCTCGCCGAGGCCGCGTCAGCGCCGGCCGACGAGCGGGCGATCCGCGGCAGGCTGGAAGTCTTGATCGACCGATAGATCAACTCCGTCTTCCGGACCGGCCCGGACCGTCTCTGCAGTTCGAAACAGGTCATCGATCCAGGCGCGCAGAGTTTCCAGGCAGCGGAGCACAAGTCTTGCGTGGCGCGCCGGGACAGGCCGTCACGTCCACGAGAAGGCCCGGCAACAGGGCTGCATCGAACAGGGAGGAACGCGATGTACGCACACATCGAGGCCGCCGGAGCCAGTACGGCCGTATCCGACGAGCGCGAGACGGTTCTGATCAAGCCGAGCTACGACCCCAATCTCGTCAACGAGGATCTCGCCCCCCTCCGGAAGCAGACCTGGGGCACCTACAACATCTTCGCCTTCTGGATGTCGGACGTGCACAGCGTCGGCGGCTACGTGACCGCCGGCAGCCTGTTCTCGCTGGGCCTCGTGAGCTGGCAGGTGCTGATCGCCCTGCTGGTCGGCATCGTGATCGTGCAGGTCTTCTGCAACCTCGTCGCCAAGCCGAGCCAGCAGACCGGCACGCCCTATCCGGTGATCTGCCGGGCCTCCTTCGGGGTCAAGGGCGCCAACATCCCGGCGATCATCCGCGGACTGATCGCGGTCGCGTGGTACGGCATCCAGACCTACCTCGCCTCGGCGGCCCTCACCGTGGTGGCTTTGCGCTTCTTCCCCGAACTCGCCACCTACGCCGATCTCAGGCACTACGGCTTCGCCGGCCTGTCGGCCCTCGGCTGGGCCGCGTTCATGACGCTCTGGGTGCTGCAGGCGCTGGTCTTCTGGCGCGGCATGGAAGCGATCCGCGTGTTCATCGACTGGGCGGGGCCGGCGGTCTACGTCGTGATGATCGCGCTGGCCGGGTACCTCGTCGCCAAGGCCGGCATCGGCCAGATCGGGCTGACCCTCGGCACCGTGAAGTACACCGGCTGGGACGCCCTGCCGGTGATGATCAACGCCGTCGCCCTCGTGGTCTCCTACTTCTCCGGCCCGATGCTGAACTTCGGCGACTTCTCGCGCTACGGTTCGAGCTTCGAGGCGGTGAAGCGGGGCAACTTCTGGGGCCTGCCGGTGAACTTCCTCGGGTTCTCGCTCCTGACGGTCATCACCGCCTCGGCCACGGTGCCGGTCTTCGGCCACCTGATCACCGACCCGGTCGAGACGGTGAGCCGCATCGACAGCACCTTCGCGGTGGTGCTCGGCGCCCTGACCTTCATGACGGCGACCGTGGGGATCAACATCGTGGCGAACTTCGTGTCGCCCGCCTTCGACTTCTCGAACGTGTCGCCGAGGCGGATCTCCTGGCGGATGGGCGGGATGATCGCGGCCGTGGGCTCGATCTTCATCACCCCCTGGAACCTCTACAACAATCCGGCCGTGATCCACTACACGCTTGACATCCTCGGCGCCTTCATCGGTCCGCTGTTCGGAATCCTGATCGCCGACTTCTACCTCGTGAAGAAAGAGAAAGTCGTGGTCGACGATCTCTACACGATGAGCCCCCTCGGGACGTACTGGTACAAGAACGGCTACAACCTCGCCGCCGTGGGGGCCATCATCCCCTCCGCGCTGATCCCCGTGCTGTGCGTGATCCTCCCCGGCCTGGAGGGCGTGGCGAACTTCACGTGGTTCATCGGCTGCGCCCTGGGCTTCGGGATCTACGCCCTCATCATGCGGCGGCGGCCCGCCCTCGCGGCGCGCCCCGCCTAAGCCGGGGCTGCGCACCCATCGCGGCGGCGCGGCACGATCCGCGCCGCATCCGCCGATTTCCCCCACCGCCACGCGAGGGCGCCCCATGCGGATCCTTCTGCTCAATCCGAATACCAGCGCTTCGGTGACGGCCCTCGTGGCCGAGCGGGTGGCGGAGATCGCCGGCGCGGCCGCGACCTTCGTCCCGGTCACGGCGCGCTTCGGCGCCGCCTACATCGCGAGCCGGTCGGCCCTGGCGATCGCCGGCCACGCCGCCCTCGACGCCTTCGCGGAGCACGGACGCGGCTGCGACGCGGTGTTCCTCGCCTGCTTCGGCGATCCCGGCCTGCTCGCCCTGCGGGAGATCGCACCGGTCCCGGTGGTCGGGATGCTCGAAGCGTCGTGCCTCGAAGCCCAGGGAGTGGCGTCGCGCTACGCCATCGTGACGGGCGGCGCCCTGTGGAAGCCGATGCTGGCGGAGGCGGTCGCCGGCCTGGGCCTCGGCGACGGCCTCGTGGGCATCCGGACAATCGCGCGCACCGGCGGCGAGATCGCCAGGGACCCGCGAGCGGCGATGCCGGAACTGGCCGCCGCCTGCCGCGCCTGCGTCGAACACGACCGCGCCGAGGCGGTCATCCTCGGTGGCGCCGCCCTCGTAGGCTTGGCCTCACTCTTGCAGCCGCACGTGCCGGTGCCGGTCCTCTGCTCGGTCGAGACGGGCGTGCGGGCCGTCATCGCCGCGGCCCGCGCGCCGTATCGACGGCCGCCGGCCGTCACCTTCGACACGACCGGTCTCGGAGAGGACCTCGGGTTCCTGCTCAAGCCCCAAGACACCGGAGGCCAAGACATTGAATAAATCGCGCCGCCGTCGCCTTTTAGACTGGCGCGACCGCTCATTGTCGAACACAGTCCAATGCAGTCCAGCCACGCTTTCAGTGTAGGGCAAGCCATGACGATCGAGGCGCAGCGAGCCGCCGATAGCACGGCCATCGCGGCGTCCAGTGCCCTCGACGACACCTACCGGCGCATCACGTGGCGGCTGCTGCCTTTCCTGATGTTCCTCTGGGTCCTGTCGTGGATCGACCGGGTGAACATCGGCTTCGCCAAGCTCCAGATGCTCGCCGAGCTGCGATTCAGCGAGACCGTCTACGGCATCGGCGCGGGCATCTTCTTCATCGGCTACTTCCTCTGCGAGGTGCCGAGCAACCTGCTCCTCGAGCATGTCGGGGCGCGCAAGACCATCGCGCGCATCACGCTGCTGTGGGGCCTGTGCTGCGTGGCCATGATGTTCGTCACGACGGCGACGTTCTTCTACGTGCTGCGCTTCCTCCTCGGCGTCTTCGAGGCGGGGTTCTATCCCGGGGTCATCCTGTTCCTCACCTACTGGTACCCGAGCGAGCGGCGCGCCAAGGTGTTCGGGCTGTTCATGTCGGCCTCGGCGCTGGCCGGCGTCATCGGCGGCCCGCTCGCCGGCGCGATCATGGCGGGGATGCACGGCGTCAACGGCTGGTCCGGCTGGCAGTGGGTGTTCCTGCTCGAGGGCATCCCCTCGATCCTCGCGGGGGTCGTGACGCTCTTCTACCTCACCGACCGCCCGGCGAAGGCCGGCTGGCTGACGCCGGAGCAGAAAGCGCTGGTGGAGGCCGACCTCGCCCGCGATGCCGCCGCCCTCGGCCACCGCGAGCACCGCATCCTCGCCTCCTTGAAGGATGTGCGCGTCTGGCACTGCATCGCGATCTTCTTCTGCATCGTCACGGCGAACTCGGCCCTGACCTTCTTCGGGCCGAGCGTGGTGCGCGACGCCGGCTTCACCGACCCGCTCACGGTCGGGTGGATCATGTCGGCGGCCTACCTGTGCGGCGGGGCCGGGATGATCCTCAACGGGCGCCATTCCGATCGCACCGGAGAGGCGCGGCTGCATTGCGGCGTACCCGCCTTCATCGGGGCGCTGGCCATCGCGCTGACCGGCGTCTTCGTCACGGGCGCGCCCATCCTCGCGCTGATCATGCTCGGGCTGGCCGTCGTCGGCACGATGAGCGCGATCCCGGTCTTCTGGCAGATCCCGGGCCGGTTCCTGGCCGGCTCGGCGGCCGCGGCCGGGATCGCGCTGATCAACTCGGTGGCCAACCTCGCGGGCTTCGGAGCCCCGGCGGTGATGGGCTACCTGCGCGAGCATACCGGCTCGGTCTCGACCGGGCTGTGGCTGGTGGCGGCGGTCGAGGCCGCGGCGCTCGTGCTGATCCTCGCCTTCGTCCCGCCCGCCACGCGGGAGATGGAGCGGCGCGCCCGAGCCCGCGCGGCCCACGAACCGGCCTGATTGAACCCCGAGGAGGATCCCGTTTTGGACCACTTACCGGATCGTTACGTCCTGACGCGGCGCGGCCTGGTCGCGACCGGGCTCGGCGCCGCGGCCGCGGCCTCGACGGGCGCCGCCCTGGCGCAGGGTACGCCCGCGCCGGCCGGGGCTCCGGCCAAGCCCGGCACGCTGAACACCGCCCCCGTCTCGCAGGCCGGCCTCTCGCCGCGGCTGACCATGCACGCAATCGACAACTTCCACGGCACGCCCGGCGCCGGCATGGTCTGCGACCTCGCGATGCACGACGGCGAGGGCTACAGGCTGCTCAAGACGGTCACCACGGCGCCGAGCGGACGAACCGCCGAGCCGCTCCTCGTCGATGACGCCTTCAAGGCCGGGCGCTACGAGTTGGTGATGCACTTCGAGGCGTATTTCGCGACCTTCGGCGTGAAGCTGCCCAGCCCGAACTTCCTCAGCCTCGTGCCAATCCGGTTCCAGATCCGCGACGCGGGCCAGCGCCACCACCTGCCGGTGCTGTTCACGCCCTGGGGCTATTCGTACTACCGCGGCAGCTAGGCCGCCGGGTCCCCACAATTCACTCAGGAGGTCCGCCATGGCCGGCATCACCACGCACGTCCTCGACACCGACCGCGGCCGTCCGGCCGCCGGGGTGCGCATCGACTTCTCCGTCCTGGATAACGGCCAGTGGCGCCTCGTGAAGAGCGTCGTCACCAATGCCGACGGCCGGACCGACGCGCCGATCCTCCCGGCCGACAAGGCCGAGACCGGTCAGTACCAGCTGGAGTTTCACGTCGAGCCCTATTTCAAGGCGCGCTCCGGCACGTCGGAAGCCGACATCTTCATCGACAACCCGGTGGTGCGCTTCGCGGTCTTCGATGCCAAGCAGCACTACCACGTGCCGATGCTGTGCGCGCCGTCGAGCTTCACCACCTATCGCGGAAGCTGATGACGATGATCGACCTGCACCGCGTCAACGGCCTGACCTGCGACGCCTTCGTCGCGCAGTTCGGCGGCGTGTTCGAGCACGCGGCCTGGGTCGCGCGGGCGGCCCACGGCAAAGGTCCCTTCGCCAACGTGCCGGACCTCCACGCGGCGATGATGGCGGCCGTGCGCGAGGCGTCGGCGGACAGGCGCCTCGCCTTCCTCAACGGCCATCCGGAACTCGCCGGCCCGGAAGCCCGGGCGCGGGCGATGACGGCCGAATCCGCGCAGGAGCAGGGCAGCGCCGGGCTCGACCGGCTGACCGAGGCGGACGGGCAAGCCTTCGACCGGCTGAACGCCGCCTATCGGCAGCGGTTCGGGTTCCCTTTCATCGTCGCCGTGCGCGGCCGCGACCTGCGCGAGATCCTGGTCCTGTTCGAGCGACGCCTCGATCGCGGGCCGGCCGAGGAGGAGGCGACCGCGCTGGAAGAGATCAGCGCGATCACGCGGATGCGCCTCGACCGGCTGGTGCGGGAGGCTTGAAGCGGCGGATCTCCCGGGCCCTCGGCTCGATCCTGCGGCGCCGGGGGGCCTGCGAGGTGGGCCGCCCGGGTCAGTCTGCGCCCATGAAGAACGTGGCGTATCCGTCCGCGCGGACCCGGTCGAGTTGCGACCGGTATCGCTCGTAGGCCGGCTCCGGCGGGGCGACGCGTCCGTATTGGTTCTCGGACGCCGTGCCCTCGGGCAGCAGGGCCAGCGGTGCCGCGGCCGGCGTGAGCTGGGTGCCGCGGCCTGCGTGCAGCGTCGTCAGGATTCCGTACATCTCGCCCTGGATGTTCGGTCGGCACAGCACGGCGAGCCGATGTTGCCCGTGCCAGTTGGTCACCAGGTAGATCATGCCCGACTGGTTCGGCACGGCGACGCTGCCCGACTGAGCGAAGGGCGCATCGACGCGCTCGGCCTCGCGGAACACCAGCCGCGCCTCGCTCGCGTCCCAGGCGATCTCCGTGCGGTAGGCGAAGATCGCGCCCGTCGTTCCGAAGGAGGGGCGCAGGGTGAGGTAACGGCCTTCCAGCCAGGAGACGCCCTCCCGCGAGTAGGACCCGAGGGCGTCGGGTGCGTAGCGTGGGGGCTCCGGGATTGCCGCGCGACTCGCGTCGTGCCGCAGGGGCTGGCCCAGCGCCTCCTCCAGCCGGATCGTGGTCGCCAGGGTGAAGGGCCGTCGCCCGGCGAGCGCCTTCTCCAGGGTGGAGATGCTGATCCGGGCCTGTTCGGCCAGGGTCTGCCGGGAGATGCGCCGCCGGGCGAGGGCCTCGCGGACGGTCTGGGCAATGGCGCGGCTCTGCGCCTCGGACAGTTCGATCTCGCTCACAGGCAGGGCTCGCACGGGCTCGACCCGCACAGATCCGCACGAAACCGCACATTCGCGCAAGCGGCCGTGCACGGGGCGTCGAGCCACCGGGTCACGGCGTCTCCGCGTCCGCCTCGACGATCAGGCGCAGCGGACCGGACCGCAGCGCCGCGAGCGGCCAGCAGGTGACGAGGGCGAGGTGCCGTCCGGGCGCCTGCGGGTCGATCCCCGAAGCGTCCCAGGATGCCACGCGCACGCCGCTGACGCGGAAGCGGATCGTCCGGCCGTCGCGCCGCGTGACCGCGACGGGATCCCCCAGTGCGAGGTCGCCCAGCACGGCGAATTGCGTGTCGCGGTGCGCGGCGAAGACCGCGGTCCCCGGTTCGCCCGCCTCCGGCGTCCCATCCAGCTGGCCGGGGCCGAAAGCCAGGGCCTGCCCGCTTCCGCCCCGCAGCGCCACGAAGCTGCGGCCGGCCAGGGCGAGCCGGGCGACCGGCTCGGTGTCGGCCCAGGGCCAGGGTTTGGCCGGACGACCGTCGGTCAGCGTACGGGTGAAGGCCCGTTCCAGCAGAGCCTGCGCCAGGGCGGCCTTGACGGGGATCCAGGCGGCCTGCGCCGCCAGCCCCAGGCCCGCGAGGCCGAGGAGGGCCGCCACGGCCCTCCTCGGCGGATTGCCGCGACGGCGGCTCATCGCACGACCCCGGTGCGCCCGCCGCCGGGCCGCGACAGGGCGATGCCCAGGAGGGCGATCAGCAGCCCGAGGCCGAGCTGCAGCAGGATCCCCGCTCCGGTCTGCGGCAGATCGATACCGGTGCCGGCGGCGTTGATCGGCACCACGCGGGCGCCGGCCCCGTGATCCGGTGCGGCGCCGGGGTGATCGCCGCCGAAGACCTCGGCGAAGTCCCAGCCGGCCGGCAGGTTCAGCGGCAGGTCGGCGGCGACGAGGGGCATGCCCGGGGCGCGGCGCGGGGTGGCGTCGATCGCCACGAGGCTGGTCAGGCGCGTCGTCAGGCCGTGCTCCAGCGCGAGGGCCAGGATGGTGGTCTCGGCCGCGTCGCGGTCGAGGCGCCCGGTGATGCGCGCCGTCTCGGTCTCGCCGATCCGCGAGCGCGCCCATACCTTCGAGATGCCGGCGCCGGGGGCGGCCTCGTCGAGTTGCAGCGTGCGGGTCCAGGTCCGGCCGGCGACACGGCCCGAGACGGTCACGCTCCCCGCGCCGGATTGCGGGAGCCGGGCGGCGAAGACCAGGGGTTCGCCGCGATACAGGTCGGGCAGTGCCCCCGGCGTGACCTCGACGCCCGGAACCGAGAAGGTCGCGGTGAGGTCGGTCACGGCCGGGGCTTCCAGCTTCTCGTAGAGGGCGCGGGTGCGTTCGCCGACCTGCG
Organism: Methylobacterium sp. E-046; assembly: GCF_022829625.1. NCBI lineage: Bacteria > Pseudomonadati > Pseudomonadota > Alphaproteobacteria > Hyphomicrobiales > Methylobacteriaceae > Methylobacterium > Methylobacterium sp. E-046. The sequence continues at coordinate 22,661 of NZ_JAKSYP010000281.1, forward strand.
CGAGGTCGCGGATCTCCGTGAAGGTGCCACGGCCGATCTCGGCGGCGTGGCGCATCAGATGACCGTTGGGCGCTGAACCGATGCCGACCATGAACAGGCGTGAGCGTCCGAGCCCGGCGTGAATGGCCGCGAAGATCCGCTCCTCGTCGCCGACCGCGCCGTCGGTGAGGAACACGACCTGCCGCACCCGCCCGTCCTCGGGCTGGGAATCAGCCAGGGCCGCCCTCAGGGGCGCCAGCATCTCGGTTCCGCCGCGTGCCTCCAGAGCGGCGACGAACCCCTCGGCCCCGCGCAGGGCCTCCGGCGTCGCCGGGACGGACGCGGGGTGCAGCGCGTCCCACGTGTCGTCGAAGCGGATGATGTTGAACCGGTCCCGGGGCGTCAGACGGACAAGGCCTGCGAGCAGCCCGGCCTTGGCCTGCCGCATCGAGGCGCCGGCCATCGAGCCGGAATTGTCGATCACGAAGGTGACGTCGCGCGCCGGGCGGGCGGGCGCATCGGCCTCGAGCGCGGGCGGGTTCACCGCGGCGAGCAGGTAGGTCCGGCCGGCCACGGTCTCGCGGAACAGGCCGAGGCCCGGCATCCGGCTTTGTGCGGGCTCCCAGGTCAGTTCAAGGTCGCGGTCGGCCGGCACCACGCCCTCGGCCAGGGTGATGGTGCGCGCCTCCGGTCCGGTCACGGTCACGTGGATCGCATGGGTCACGCTGCGCACCGCGCCGATGGCGAAGCCCGCCTGAAGCCGCACGGTGACGGCAACCGGATTGGTCGGCCGGGACACCGCCGGATCGAGTACCGGGGGGCTGATCCGGGCGCGATCCGGTACCGGGTCGTGGGCGGTCCCGTCGAGGGCGACCGTACCCAAAGCCGGGGGGACAGGAGTGTACCGCGGCGCGACCACCAGGGGCAGGCGCAGCGTCCGCGCGGCGCCGGAGACCGGGATGGTCTGCTGATAGGTGATCTGGACGAGCACCGTCTCGCCGGGTCCGATATTGGCGACCGCGTTGGTGAAGATGTTGGGCCGCTCCTGCTCGGTCAGGGCGGCCGCCTGCCCGGCCGCCTTCGCGGCCTCGTAGGCGTGCTTGGCCGCGGCCCGCTCGCGGATGTCGGCGACGATCACGCGGTTGCCGACGACGAGCTTCATCCCGTCGACGGCCGCGTCCTCCGGCAGGGGATAGACGTAGGTGCCCTCGACCCAGTCGGCGGTGGTGTTGCGGAAGGCCTGGGTGACGACGGCGCGGGCGGTCGGGCCGCTCACCTCGACGCCGATGTCGGTGGCGAGCCGGACCGCCTCGACCGGCGCCGTGCCGACGGGGCCGCGCAGCATCAGGCCGCCCCGCGCCGGGACCGGCCCCGCATGGGCCGAGGCGAGCATGACGAGGAGCGCCAGCAGGCCGAGGAAGAGCGGCGACAGGGCGGCGTTGCGCGGCGTGTCGATCATGGGTCGTGGCGATGTGAACGGCATCGGAGAACCTCCTGCACCGGCGGATCGGGGCCGGCTCGCCGCTGAAGCTCCCCCGCCCGGCGCGCCATCGCCACGAGAAGCTTCGCCCTTTTGCAGGCGCGGGGCGCACGTGCCGGACGCTCTCGGGCGGATCTGTGCGGTGGCGGTGCGGTTTCGTGCGTCCTGCGGCGCTGCGGGGCGGCTCCGGCACCCTCCTTGACATATGCGCACCATGCGTCTTAGTTATGCTCAGATTGTGCATAAATCGAGCGATGACCGAAGCCGAGTTCCTGGCGGGCTACGATCCCGCGGCCCACGAACGGCCCGCCCTGGCGGTGGATCTCGTCCTGCTGGGCATTCAGGCGGGACGACTGGCCGCTCTCCTGATGCGCCGTGCGCAGCACCCGCAGGCCGGCCTCTGGGCGCTGCCGGGCGGGTTCGTCGGCGTCGCCGAAACCCTCGACGCGGCGGCGGGGCGCGTCCTGCGCGATAAGGTGGGGATCGGCGGCGCGCGGCTGGAGCAGCTCTACACCTTCGGTGCCGTGGACCGCGATCCGCGCATGCGCATCGTCTCGGTGGCCTATCTGGCGCTGCTGCCGGAGGCGGCTGTCGCGGACGCCCGGGCCAAGGCCGGCCTGGCGGCGGCCTCCCTGATCGTGCCCTGGGCCGGCGAGACCGGCGGCGCGATCTCGGCCGTCTCCGAGGACGGCGCCGCCCTCGCCCTGGCCTTCGACCACGCCGACATCCTCGCGCTCGCGGTGAAGCGGCTGCGCGGCAAGCTCGACTACACCGACGTCGCCTTCGCGCTTCTGCCCGACCACTTCACCCTGCGGCAGTTGCAGGACGTGCACGCGGCGATCCTGGGCGCGCCCCTCAACAAATCCGCCTTCCGCCGCCGCATGCGCGACCGCGGCTGGATCGCGCCGACGGGCGCCCGCGAGGCCGGTACGGCGTTCCGCCCGGCCGAATTCTTCCGGTTCGACAGGTCACGCGAGTCTTGAGGAGACCATCATGGCTACGGTCCGCAACATCGGTGTGATCGCCCAGCTTCGGAGCGAGGCGAGCAGCCACGTCATCCGCTTCCGCAACGGCCGCCTCCGGCAGAGCGGCCGGGGACTGGTCTTCTGGTTCAGGCCCGAGACCGCCAGCATCAGCGAGGTGCCGGTGGACGACCGCGAGATGACCCTGTTCGTCCGCGGCCGCAGCCGGGACTTCCAGACCGTCGTGCTCCAGGGGACGATCGGCTGGCGCGTGGTCGATCCCGAACTGCTGGCGAGCCGGATCGACTTCTCGATCAACCTCGGCACCGGGCGGCTGCAGGGCGAACCGATCGAGCGGATCGAGGCGCGCCTCAGCGGCATCGCCGGCCAGGCGGCGCTGCAGTATCTCGGGGCGAGCCCGATCGGCCCCCTCCTCGATGCCGGCCCGGAGCCGCTGCGCGCCGTCCTGGAGCAGGTCCTGTTCGCCGCCCCGGCGCTCGCCGAGATCGGCGTCGCGGCCGTGTCGGTGCGGCTCACCAATCTCGCCCCGACCAGCGAGCTGGAGCGCGCCCTGCAGACGCCGACCTTCGAGGCCCTGCAGCAGAAGGCCGATGCGGCGACCTTCGCCCGGCGCGCCCTGGCGGTGGAGAAGGAGCGCGCCATCGCGGAGAACGAGCTCGCGACGAAGACCGAACTGGCCCGGCGCGAGACGGTGCTGATCGCCCAGGAGGCGGAGAATGCCCGCGACCGCGCCGCCGGCCTCGCGGAGGCGCGGGGCCTGGAGGCGGGCACCGAGGCCGAGCGGATCCGGCTGGTGGAGGGGGCCCGGGCCGAGGCCGAGCAGCGGCGCGCCGCGATCTACCGGGACATGCCGCCGGCCGTCCTCCTCGGTCTGGCGGCGCGGGAACTCGCCGGCAAGCTGGAGACGATCGAGCACGTCAACGTCACGCCCGACCTGATGGCGGCGTTCCTGGGCGAGATCCGCGGCGTGCTGCCCGCGCGCGTCGCGCCGCGCTGACGAGGCGATCCATGCCGGCCCCCACGCCCCGCGCGGTCTTCGTCATTCGCGACACCGACTACGAGCTGCTCCTCGCCCGCCACGCGACCCGCGGCCAAGTCCGGTTCTTCCTGGAGAGCCGGGGGCAGGCGATCACCGAGGTCGAGGCGCGCCACGCCCGCTTCCAGGCGGTGCTGGCCGAGGCGCGGGCGGCCGTGCCCCTGGACTGGCGGCAGGCCCTGGTGCGGCGTCCCGATCTCGACCGGTTCCTGTTCGCCCCCGACGACGTGGTCGTGGCGCTGGGTCAGGACGGGCTGGTGGCCAACGTCGCCAAGTACCTGGACGGGCAGCCGGTGATCGGCGTCAACCCGGCGCCCGATCTCTACGACGGCGTCCTGGCGACGGCACGGGTGGAGGCCCTGCGCGCCCTGCTGCCCGCCAGCGGGGCCGGGGCCGTGCCGCTCCAGCGGCGCACCATGGTTCAGGCGGTGCTCGACGGCGGCGAGCGGCTGCTGGCCCTCAACGAGATCTTCGTCGGCCACCGGAGCCATCAATCCGCGCGCTACCGGATCGAGGACCGAGGCCGGGCCGAGGAGCAGTCGTCGAGCGGCCTGATCGTGGCCTCCGGGACGGGCCTGACCGGGTGGGCCCGCTCGATCAGCGACGCGACGCACCTGACCCTCGCGGTCGGCATCGAGGAGGCGGCGGTCGGCTACTGGGTGCGCGAGCCCTTCCCCAGCATCGCCACCGGAACGGCGCTGCGCGCGGGGAAGTTCGCCGGCGCCCCGCTCACCGTGACGTCGCGCATGAACGAGGGCGGGGTGATCTTCGCGGACGGGATCGAGCAGGACTTCCTCGCGTTCGACTGGGGGCGGCGGGTGGACCTCGCGCCGGCCTCCCGGATCCTGAACCTCGTCGCCGCCTAGCGGGGCGCCGCGCCTCCGGCGGGTGCAGCGGGCCTGCATCCTGAGGTCACTACGGCGGATGCCGCCCCGCGCCCCCGCGGACGTCCGCGCATCCGCGCCGCCGCGACGCACGCGGCGGCACGCGGCCGGATCGTTGCGGGACGGCCACAGGCGCCGCCCAGAATGCCCGACCGGCGAGCCGGCGATCCCCCGGCCCGTCCTCCGGCCGGGACGGCGGGCGGTCTCGGCGAAGCAGAACCGCTCCGGGGGGATGCCGGCGCCTCGAATTTCAATGTCAGATTGAAATTCGGGAGCCGGTTCGAACCTTGACCGCCGGCAGGATTCCGATGCCCTGGCCGTAATCCGACGGTCCGCGCCAGCATGAATAGCCACGGCCGCAATCGGATCGAAGCGTATACCATCCGAAATTCACCGGCCGCAGGACGACGAGGCTAATACTACATTACGACCTACTTCGGCGGTCCGGCCAAAGCTGTCGCCGGGGCCTCCACTGTTGGCCCCCAGGGGATTGTATCCAAAATCGTCAGAATCGGCTGGACAGGCCGGCCCGCAATGGTTATCAGACCCTTAAGTCTGTTCAGCCGAGGGCTCTGCCCAGGCCTGAACGCGTTAAGGACTGTCTTCAATTGTACTGAACGGGATGTCTTTGGTCCGTACGCCGTAAAACGTGCGGGCTGAAGAGTGCTGCGCGCCGTCATTCGGCCCTATTCATCATGAATTGCAGTCCACTACCGATCTGAATTGTGGTAAATAGGCACACAACCCCAGCGAAAACTGCTTAGCCTGCATTTCCGCACTAGACGGGCCGGCGAGATCAGTTACTAAAAGGTCAAGGTTCTCCCCGGGACTGATGTTCCGAAACGAGACCTGACGCGCCGCAGAAGATGGCACGTCCAGCGAATTCAAGCACTTCGAGGGAGTCGCATTCCATGAAAAAGCATATTCTCGGCCTGTCGATGGGCGTGGCCGCCTGCGCGATCGCGGCTTCGGCCTACGCTGACAACAACCGGGCCTACACCAGCCAGAACGGCACCGGGGCGACCAACACCATCACGCTGAACCAGAACGATGACGGCGGCGCGCTGTCCGAGACCAATGGCGGCGGCAACAACACGGTCGGCAAGGAAGGCACAGCGTTCTCGCAGAACGGTGGCGGCAACGACCTGACTGTCAGCCAGACCGGCAGCTACAACAGGCTCGGCGATGCCGTACAGGGCCTCCAGAACGGCAACGGCAACAGCGCCAACGTCCTCCAGGCGGGTCGCAGCGGGACCGTCGAGCTTCAGCAGCGCGGCACCAACAACGGCAAGTCGTCCTCGGGCTCGGCTCTGACCGGTCAGAACGGCGCAGCTTCGGGCAGCGACCGGATCAAGCAGGACAGCACGTCCAACAACGGCACCATCGACCTGCGCCAGACCTTCTCGACCAACGGCGAGTTTAACCTGCAGCAGAGCGGCAGCTACAACACGCAGACGGTGCGGCAGGCGGGCCGCGGCAACCAGGTTGTCACCGGTCAGGACGCCACCACGAGCAACAGCTCGATCACGGTCGGTCAGATCGGCACCTCCTCCTCGAAGCCCAATCTCGTCACCGCGACGCAGTCAAACACCTCCTCCAGCACCATTGAGGCTGCACAGGTCGGCTCGGGCAACAATGCCACGCTCAATCAGAATGGCGCGAGCAACAACAGCTCGATCAAGAGCGTTCAGGGCGGCACCGACAACACCGTCGTCGGCACGCAGAACGTCGGCGTTGCCAGCAGCTCTCTCTCGTTCGGCCAGCTCGGCTCCGGCAACTATGCCTACGGCGCGCAGTTCCTGAGCGTGAACAACAGCACGCTCTCGGTCAACCAGGTTGGCAGCAACAACAACGCTCGCACTGGTCAGCAGTACTCTGCGGCTGATACGCTCACGCTGAATCAGCTGGGCAACAAGAACATCGCTTCCCTCGTGCAGGTTGAGGGCAGCGACAACACGATGGCCGTCAATCAGCTCGGATCCTCCAGCGAGGCGCTTGTCCGCCAGCATAATGGTAGCCGCAACACGGCGACCGTGACCCAGAACAAAGGCACCGGGAACTACGCAGGCTTGGAGCAGACGGGCTCCAGAAATGCGGCGACGTCGACGCAGAGCGGAAGCGGGAGCAACACGCTCAGCGGTCCGGGTTCGGCTTGGGACGTCTACGCTCAGACCCTCACCGGCGCCCAGGTTTCCAATCGCCCGGCTGCGCTCCAGAACGGCGACGGGAACAAGCTGAGCAACACCCAGGACGGCTCGAATCTCTTTGCCTCGGCGAGCCAGATCCAGAATAGCAACGAGCTGACCAACAAGCAGACCGGCATGTATGCCAACCTCACCTCGGTGCAGAATGGCAACAACAACGTGATCTCCAGCACGCAGAATGGCACTGGCACTGACACCGCCACTGGCATCTTCGCAACCCTGACGCAGACCGGCGATCGGAACTCGATTGTGGGCTCGCAAGTCGGCTCCACTCTCACTGCAAACGTTACGCAGCTGACCAGCTACAATACCGCTAACTACACGCAGACCGGCAGCAACAGCTCCTTGAACGCTGTTCAACAGGGCGGTAATTCCAACAGCCTGACGAGCACGCAGGGCGACATGGCGATGCTGATGTCGACCCAGACCGGCGCCAACAACACCATCACCTCCACGCAGATGGGAACGGCTGGCCTCACCGGCGTGTCCGCGACGCTGACCCAGACCGGTAGCTGGAACACGATCACCGGCAACCAGACCGGCAGCAACAACAAGGCCACTGTGGACCAGACCGGTAGCTACAACCTCGCGGTCTACACCCAGTCTGGCTCGGGCAACGTCGCGAACCTGGCCCAGATCGCCAGCAGCAACGTCGTGAACAGCGCCCAGTCCGGCGTGAACAACACGATCAACGCCCGGCAGCGCTAAGCCTCTCGCCCGCGAAGCGGGCGAGCATCACGAGGCGAGTGAGGGCCGCGCTGCACAGCGCGGCCCTCATCCGTTACTGTAACCGCGAGGTCACATCATGCCCGTAACGGCTGCGATCGAACCCCCCGCAATCCGCTGTGAGTTGACTCGACAAGTGACCGCCGGCACGGTCTCCCTTACGGGATTGGTTTTCACGACAGATCCGAGATCAGGCACCTACCAGTTGCGCGTCGTGAAGAACGGACCATCAGGCTCCTCAGTGCTTAACCAAGGGGGCGCCTTCCAAACCGTCCCACCTCAGGCAAGCGCGGTCGGGCATCTGAGTTTCAGCGTCGAAGTTGGAGCGAACTACAAGGCCCATCTCAAGGTGGCGTCAGGCGAGATCAGTGCTGAGTGCGAGGACGGTCATGATCGGCTCTAGGAAGTTGAACGTCGCGCCCTCGGTCGTCCTGATCCTGCTCACAGCGGTCTGGGCCTCTCCGGCAGCAGCGCAGGCCACGATGACTCCCGAAGCACGGATGGCCAAGCCAGCCCAGGAATACGCGGTGATCGGCCACGAAACGATCCCGATCCCGCTCCTCTCGATCGGCGGCAACCAAGCTTCGATCACGCAGTCGGGCCAGTCCAACGCGCTGAACCTCGACCAGCAGGGCGGCTCCGTCGCGACGACGCAGCAGTTCGGCACCTCCAACACGGCGAACGTGGCCATGCGCGGCGACCAGAACGTCCTGTTCCTGGTCCAGTCCGGCTCCGGTAATGCGGCTACCGTCACGACAAGCGGCCCCAACACCGTCGGCGTTCAGCAGAACGGAAACAACAACCGAACCGACATCACGCTCAACGGTCAAGGTGCCACGGCCATGAGCCGGCAGGACGGCTCCAACTTGAGCAACGCGATCACCCAGAGCGGGGCCGGCAAGCCGGTCACCGTCGTCCAGAGCCGATAGGCCGGATCTGAAAAGGGATTGAGGATGCGCACCAGCCTTATCACCGTCACGGCGCTGCTCGCGCTCGCCACGTTCGATGCGCAGGCGGGCAACCTGATCTATCAGCCCGTCAATCCCGCCTTCGGCGGCAGCCCACTCAACGGCAATTGGCTGCAATCCGAGGCGACCGCCCAGAACTTCTACCAGCGCGAGGAGCAGCGTCGGTCACAGATTCAGAGCGCGCTAGAGCAGAACACTGGACGGCAGAGCCCCGGCCAGCTCTTCGCCCAGCAGCTTCAGTCCCAGCTCTACAGCTCGCTGGCCAACAAGATCACCTCGGCCATCTTCGGCGAGAACGCGCAGAACAGCGGCAATTTCAGCTTCCAGGGCACCAACATCTCGTTCCAGCGTATCGGCACCGATGTGCAGGTCACGATTAACGACGGACAAACAGTCACGCAGGTCACCGTCCCGTCGGGGCCATAATAAAATCTAAAACTTGATGCTCTATAGGTAGAACGAACTGTCAAAACAGCATCAAGCGGGGGATTAGTGTTTTGATCTGCAAGTTGCTGGGTCGCGCCCTGACGGCGGCGATCCTCCTCTCCTCGGCTGCCTGCATGCCGTCGTGGCTCAGCGACCCGCTCCTGCAGGCGCCGACGATCACGCCGCCCTCGGCCACGGGTCTCAACCTGACGAGCCTGCCGCCGCCCCTGCGCAGCGTCGACATCGCGGTCTACAACTTCCCGGACCTGACCGGGCAGAACAAGCCCAACGACAACATCGCCGAGTACTCGCGCGCGGTGACGCAGGGCGGCGCGGCCTTCGTGGTCGACGCCCTGCGCCGGGCCGGCAACGGCTCGTGGTTCCGCGTCGTCGAGCGCGCCGGCCTGGCCGACGTGCTGCAGGAGCGCCAGCTCATCCGCGCCACCCGCACGGAGTTCGCCCCCGACAACGTCAAGCCGCTCCCGCCCGTCCGCTTCGCCGGCCTGATCGTCGAGGGCGGCATCCTGGCCTACGACGCCAACACCATCACGGGCGGCCTCGGCGCGCGCTACCTCGGCATCGGCGGCGACGTGAAGTACCGCCGCGACATCGTGACGGTCGGGATGCGGATCGTCTCCGTCCAGACCGGCGAGGTGCTCGACAGCGTGACGGTGACCAAGACCATCTACTCCGTCGCCCTGGACAGCAGCACCTACCGCTACACCGCGCTCAACAAGCTGCTCGCCGTCGATGCCGGGATCACCCGCAACGAGCCGACCCAGATGGCGGTGCGCGAGGCGATCGAGCTCGCGGTCTACTCGACCGTGATGGAGGGCGTGCGCCGGGGTCTGTGGCGGTTCCGGGATCCGACGGTCGGCCGCCACCTCGTCGAGGAATACCTGCTCCGCGACAAGGGCGACGTGCCGGTCGAGGCCGTGGCCCAGGTGCCGGCCGGAGAAGTCGTCGTCGCGGCGAAGAACTGACGCCGGACTGCGGGAGAACAGGCCATGCATCCCTGCCTCCAGTGCCTGCTGGCCCTCCTGACCGGGTGGCTGATGCTGATCTCGCTGGTCGAGGGCGTCGCGCACGACCTGGCGCCGCCGCGGCGCGCGGTCGAGCGCGCCGCGCCGATGGCCGCGGCGGCGCGGGACACGGTGGTCAACCTGCGCGACCTCGCGGGGCCCGCCGACGCGGCTCCCGGCCCGTCCGCCGGCCTCTGGCCCGCCCCGGTCTCCGACCTGGTCCTCACAACGGGGGCTCCCGCCCTGCCGCCGACAAGCCGGCTGTGGGATTCCTGGGGCACGGGCCGGCCTGCGGCGAGCTACAGTCCCCTGATCTCCGATGCCGCCTCGCGCACCGGGCTGCCCTACGATTTCCTCTACCGCCTCCTGCGGCAGGAGAGCGGCCTGCGCGCGGACGCGGTCAGCCCCAAGGGGGCGCTGGGCATCGCGCAGTTCATGCCGGCGACCGCGCTGGAGCGCGGCCTGACCGACCCGTTCGACCCGAGCCAGGCCGTCATCAAGGCGGCGGAGCTTCTGCGCGACCACACGGCCCGCTTCGGCAATCTCGGCCTCGCGGCGGCCGCCTACAATGCCGGCCCCGGCCGCGTCGAGCGCTGGCTGGCCGGCGCCTCCGGGATGCCGCAGGAGACCCGCGACTACGTCCAGATCATCACCGGCCGGGTGGTGGAGGAGTGGGCGCCGGCGGGCCGCTGGGCCTCGCTCAGGCGCGCGCCGGGAGGCACCGAGACCGCCCTGCTGGCCGCCTCCCCGCTCTTCGCCGCCCCCCCGGCCGCCCCCTCGACAACCGTGTCGGCCGCGCTCGCGGCCGAATTCCCGGTCGGCCGGCGCCGAGCGACCCTGAAGACGATCCCGGCCGCCAAGGCGGGAGCCGGGCCGCGGCGGCACGAGGTGATCGCGCGGTCCGAGGACGAGCTCTGCGCGGCGGTCGGCGGTGGCGAAAACCGATGCCTCGTCCGGCGAACCTACTGACGGAGGGTGCGCCGGCGCTGCGGCTCGGCCTGCTCCACGCGGACCGGATCGAAGCGGACGGGCCGCAGCGCCGGACGGCGCGCCGCGGCGCTGCCGTCGCTGCGGGGATCGGGCTTGGCCTGCTTGAGGAGCTGGGGGCTGACGATGGGATCGGGCGGGCTTTGCGTGATGGCCGGGCCGAGACGCTGCCCCTCGGCGAAATCGAGACAATCCCGCAGCGCCGTCGGGTCGCGCACGAACGTGCAGTCATTGATGTTCGCGGACGGCTTGCCGCCCGGACGCGGCTGGCTGTAGGCGTCCGGCACGGACGCGAAGCCGAGGCAGAGGGCGAGGATGAGCCGTGCTTGCATGGCGCCGTTCGTTTCGCGCGCGGCACACGGCGTCGACCGGGATGGGCGCGCGTGACCTGAAGGTTCCGGATCCGGACGACTTCAAACGTCCGGGTCTGCACGGAAGTTCCTCCGCGCGGCGCGCGGGCATGACAAGTCGTCGAGCGGGAGTGAGCGCGTGAATACGGTGCAGCCGAGGCGTGACTACGGAGCGGGGTCGGTGACGGCCGGGACGCGGGACGCCGCCGCGCCGGGCCCCCGCCGCGCGATCCCGCTCGTCCTGGCCCTCGCCCTGTCGGCGTTCGGGCCGGCGGCCGCGCGGGCCGTGGAGGGCGCCGCGCCCCCTAAGGGAGACGCGCCCAAGGCGGACGCGCCCAGGACGGAGGCTCCGGCGCCCGCCCCGGCGGCGTCCGGCGAGGCCCGGCCGGCCACCTGCGACGCGACCTGCGTGCGGACCAGCGCCGACCGCGCCTCGCAGGTCTGCGCCCCGCGGGTCGAGAACGAGGCGCCGTTCGACTTCGAATGGCTGACGCGGCCCTACGGCGGCATCTTCCAGGAGGCCGACCCGCCCGCCGCGGGCGGGATGATCGTGCGCTACAAGGGTGATTCTATCCGGTTCATGAACCCGCAGCGCGAATGGGTGCGCATCACCTACGAGTGCGCGTTCAACGCCGCGACCCAGCGCGTCGAGGGCGTCGTGGTCCGGCTCGGCCGGCTCAACGGCCGGGGCCTGCCGCCGCCGCCCGGCAATGCCGGGCGGGTCGCGGCCGGGGGACCGCCGCAGGGCGCTCAGCCGCTCCCGCCCGCGCCGCCCCCGGCCAAGCGCAAGCCCAAGCCCGGCGAGCCGAGCAGCATCGAGATCCTGCAAGTCAATCCGTCGGGGCGATGAGGATGAGGCCACGCTGCCGTGTCTGGGCGATCCTGTGCTTGGCGTACACCCCCGCCTCGGCCCAGGCCCCTACCAACGTGAACGACTGCACGCTGCTGCCCGATCCGGTCGCGCTCCGGCGCTGCGTCGACGGCTTCGGACCGCAGAACCAGCGGCCGGCGCTCCTGCCGTCGCCGGCCCCGCCTCCCCCGGCGGCCGACGCGGCGGCCGAGGCGGTGCCGGCGCCCCGCGGCGCGGTCCCGCCCCCAACGGTCGCCCGACCCTCGGCGGACTGGCTGCACGAGACCGTGCCGGCCGCCAAGCGGGACAAGTCGAACCCGAACGCGATCCGGCTCGACGACTGACGCGTCGCCGGGCGCGGGCCGCGCCCGGCGACCGGTTTAGCGCTGGCGGACCGTGAGGGTCGCGTTCATGCCGCTCTGCGCGTAGACGACGGTCTGGTACTGGCCGGCCTGCGTGACAATGGCCGTGTTGCCCGACCCGCTCTGCACCCCGACGATGGTGTTGTACGCGCCCGTCTGATCGAGCTTGGCGAGGTTGTCCCGGCCGCTCTGGGCGGATTGGATCTCGTTGTGATCCCCGCGCTGGCTGACGACCAGCATGGCGAGGTCGTTCTGCGAGCTGGACAGGCGGTTGCGCGACCCCGACTGCGCGGCTCTCAGGCTGGCGTTCAGGCCGCCCTGATCCGACCGCAGGTCGTTGTCCCGCCCCGATTGGGAGACGTCGAACGCGTCGCCCCTCCCGGTCGTCACCCTGAACAGCTGATTGGCCGGGGCGGGCGCGCCGATCCTCAGGTCCCGGTACGCGTCGCCCGCGTTCTTCGCCGCCACGCGCGACGAGAGATCGTACAGGTCGCCCCGGATCGTCGCGGCGCCGTCCTGACCGGCCTCGGCCGCGCGGCAGGGGCTCCCCGGCTGCGCGAGCAGCACGAGCAACAGGGCCGCGCCGCACGGGACACGACGCCGGCGACCTGCCAGTCCGAAGCAAACGGCCATCGATTACTACGCCTGTTGATTACGCACGCACGTCTCCGAAGACTATCCGACATAGATTAAAGATCGATAAATCATTTTCCCTTGTTTTACAGGAAGTCCGACCCGGATCCCGGTGGACGGAGTCGACCGGCAAATCGATCGCCCGCTGATGACGCGATAGTCGAGGATCGATTGCGGAAGCAGGATGCCTTCCTCTTTACAACGACCGGCCATCCGGGCGGGTGGACTGCCCCCGGGGCGTGGACATCGCGCGTTGCACGTCGTGGGTGTCCGGGCGCACGCCGCCGCGTCGACCGGGACCGCCCTCAGCCCTCCCGCGCCTGATCGACGTTCGGGTGGATGGGACGGGGGCAGCACGAGGGGCAGCGCCGCCGCACGAAACACCGGGCCGGAGATCGCAGCCCCGCCTCCGGCGACCCGTTCAGAGAGGCGGTGCCCGGTCGCGGAGGGCGGACGGCGCGGGCGGAGGGTAGGCGGTTCGCAGGACGGCCATCACGTGGTCGGCCGAGGCCTCGCACCCCGCGGGCACGATGATCTTCAGGGCCAGATCGTCGGCTGCGGGAACGTCCTGCCCGGTCAATCGGGCATAGGCCAGGCGCGCGAGGTAGATCGCGTTGAGCCTGATCGTGACGAAGCGCGTCCCGAGGTCCCGGCCGCGATAGACGTAGAAGACCCGATCTCCGGGTTGCGGCCGTCCGACGAGCGACGGGTCCGGCTCGTAGGGACTCGCGCGGAGGAAATCGACGGCCACCGGTGATGCGCAGGGCGCGACCCGGATGGTGAAGGGCGCGGCGGCGGCCCGGGGGAGCGTTGCGCCCCCGCCGAGGTCCACGGGCTGCCCGGACGCTTCCCACGCCGGCGCGCCATCCGCCAACCGCTGCCAGTAGGCATAGGACCGGACCGACACCGAGACGGCGAGCAGGATGCAGAGGGCAGCGAGGCCGCTGCGGACCCAGGGCGTCAGGTTCGCGGGCTGAGTCGGCATGCGTCCCGCTCCACGCAGACCAGGATGGGGAGGATCGCCGCCGCGACGGAACCCAGCGCCACCAGGGACGACCCCGCCCCGTCGTGCCAGAACTGGTAGGCTTCGCGCGACGGCAGCATCGCCAGGATGCGCCCGATGTTGATCGCCACCACGGCGCAGGCGCTCACGCCCAGCGCGCGGAATGCCGCCGGGCCGACCGCTCGCTCGGCGATCTTCAGGATCGAGAGCCAGATCAGCCCGGTGAGCGACAGGTTGTGAAAGGACGAGCAGCCTTCCAGGATCACGATCGACCAGTCGTCCCGGACGTTCAGGCTCGCCCCGGCGATTCCGAGGCGGCCGTAGAACAGGCGCCCGATCCTGTAGATCAGGCCTACCTCGATGACCTCGATCATCTGGTAGGCCACCTTGAAGATCAGCTTCGCCCACAATTCGTAAATGGACAGTGCCAGCCAGATCTGACCGAGGTCGGCCCTTCGGCGATCGGTGCGCCCGCCGAGGAGAAACCAGGCTCCCGCGAGCGTCGTGGCGAGATAGACCCCGTGATGTTCCGGCACGAACCAAGCGAGCGCCGCGAGGAGAAGGACGGCGATGTCCGGTCCGGTCAGCGAGACGCGCCGGGAGGAATCGGCCAGGATCAGCGACAGACTTGCGGCGAACCCGAACGCCTCGCCCACATTGAACTCGACGAGACGCTGGGCGGATTGCGGCGCTTCGAGCAGATGCCGCTGCAGGATCGCCGACAGGACGGTGCCGGCCGTGAAGGCCAGCAGGGCCCCGCACGAGGCGGAGACGGCCCGGCCGGACACGAAGCCGCGAATGGCCCGAGGGAGGGTTACCTCCCGCTGCGCGCGGCCGTCACGCATCAGGGCGTGCCGTCCAGCCCGACTGCGCGAACCGGGGACTGCGCGAGCCGGCGGTCGCGCCTCCGCCGCAGATAGGCGACCGTGATGCCCGCGAGGAGCAGGCCGAGGCCGGCATTCACCTCGGGCGCGGGGGCACCACCGGAGCCGCTTCCGCCGCTCCAGCTCGGACTCGCCGCAGTCCCCGATCTGAAATCGGAGACGGAGTCGCCGGAACGCCGGCCCGCCATCGTGTAAGCCGCAGTCCTGCCCGCGCCGCCACCCGATGCCGACGCCAAGGGTGTACTCGCCGCGACCATCGATCCGCCGGGCACGCTCAATCGAACGTCGTTCACGGTCGCGGAGCTGCTCTGGTTAGCCGCGAGGGTACTGCCTCCGCCGGCGGCCACAGGGCCGCACAAGCACCGCCCGACATCATTGAAAAAGCATATACCTACGTAGTTCATGGCAAATACTCAATAACTCGGCCATGAATTCATACATCACACTTATTTCCGTAGTAGCAACCCTAAAACGTCGTTAACGATATTGAGTCACAGGCGTTTTATACAGCCAAGCTTGCCGCCGCCGATGCGCGTGACCCTCGAAGACGAACGGACCTCCGGTCCCGCCTCAAGACGGCGCGGGCCGGTGATCGGCGCTCAGTTCCAGCGCCGGGGCGGACTTCGGTGCAGGATGCGGAGGCGGCGGCACGAAGCGCCCGCGCGAACCGTAGCCTGCAGAGCCGGCCTGACATCGTCGGCGATCCGGTAGATCGAGCCGGGAAAGCCCAGGAGGCTGCGGTCCGGTGGGCCGAGGGACGGCACCGCTCCCGCGGCCACCCGCAGGGTCTCTCCATCGCGGCGCAGGGCGCCTGCGACGACCTTGCCGGAGACCCCGCGATCCGCCGGATGCGCGACCTCGGTCCGGCCGAAGCCCGCGACCACCTCGCGCGATGGGCCGGTGAACGCCGTTTATTGCGGGCTCACGCGGGCGGCCCGTCCCTGGGCATCGGTGACGACGATCACGGCAGGGCTTGGCTGCGCCCGGACGCCACCGCCTGCACGAAGGTCAGCACCTTCCGGCGGTCGGCGGGGTCTGTCAGGCCGTCCCATATCCGCAGCAACTCGGCCTGTTCGGCGATGGCGGAGGTGCAGCCGGCGGCGTCGTAGAACACCGCCTCGGGCTGGCCGATCGCTTCGGCGATACGTCGGATCACATCGCGCTTCGATATCCACGGGGTGGCGAGCGGCTCAACGACACTGTCCGACAAGGGGCGCCTCCGCGCGTCCCGCCGCCTCGCGAGGGTGCGGCCCTGCTGCACCGCGGATTGCAGCGATGCGTGCGTTCAACTTGTATGCGAGATTATGTATGTTGGATATGATCCGGGAGTGCAACAGCCTCTGCCGCGCCGCTTGCGCCGGCGAACCCTGCTGCGCGCCTCGTGCCGAGCCTCGCCACCGCCCGCGCGCGATCCGTCTCGAGGAGGCCGATCGGCGGTGACCACCGGTGACTCCGACAGCGGACGGATCGCCGGGGCTGACCGGTCCGGACCGTTTCCGTGATGCCGCCGGAACGGCCCTCGCGCTCATCGAACCGGGAGGGCAGCGCCGGCCAGAAGCTGCACCAGTTCTGCTTGCCGCGTGGTGCCCGTCTTCGCCATGACGGCCTTGAGCTGCGATCGCACGGTCGCGGACGAAGTCCCGAACTCGGCCGAGAGGCCGGCGACCGTGCTGCCGCCCGCGATGCCGCGTGCCACACGCGCCTCGGCGGCCGTGAGATCGAAGAGCCCTTCGAGGATCGACAGGCCCGGCACGTGGTTCATTGCCAGAGGCGTGAACACGGCGATCGCCTCGGCCGCCGCGAACAGGTCGGCGGCAGCCCGTCGGATGGGCAGCAGATGCAGGATGGTCGGCGGCTGACCGTCCCGGCCCGCCACGGGGATGGATCGCGCCGGCCTCCCTCCCTCGGTCGACACCGCGTCGAGGGCGTCAGCGAGGAGCCTATCCGCGGCCGGATCCGTCAGGACGAGGCGAGGCCCGTCGAGGATCAGGTCGCGCAGCAGGCCTTCGCAACTGCGGTTCATCGCCAGGACGCGTCCCCTGCGCCCGAGAACGGCAGCCGGGAGACCAACCGTCTCCAGCGCCTGCGCGGCGGCGCGCACGGTCTGCATGCGCAGCCGGGCCGACAGCGTGGCGGCCCGGGCGAGGTGCGGGCGCACGCTGTCGAGGCGGCCCACGGCATCCGGCGGGATGGGACCGCGTTCGGTGAGGCGCTCGACGTCGAACACCAGCTGATCGCCCGTCGGAACGGTGATGACGCTGGCCGCGCCCATCCCGAAACCGCGCGGGTTCAGAAACTCACGGAAAACCGGCTCCCGGGCGAACTCCTCCGGCGTGAAGACGTCGAGATCCGTGACGAACCCGGCATGCCGCTTCGCGAGCAGGCGCCGCGTGCGATCCGTCCGGGCGAACCAGCCCTCCTCGATGTAGGCCCGGATGGTGTCTGCGAAATTCGCCGTGGTGATGAACCGCGAGCTGTCCAGGTCCGTGGCGAACAGCACGGCTGCGTCCGCGCCGCCGTAGCGCGCGAGATCCATGAGGACCTCGGGCCATAGCTCCGGCAGGACGGCGGCCTCGTAGATCCGGTCGACCAGCTGCGTATGCGCGTCAGACATGTTCGTCGGCACCGCGTCGGGCCGACTCCGTCGCGCGGAGCGTCGGGGCGAGGCGGCCCGCCCGGGCCTCAAGGAGGGCGCCGGCCCCGTCGGGTGGCCGGCCCCGCGCACAGACGGGGCCGGCCGATGCGACAGCGGCCGCCGGCAGCAGAAGACCGCGCATTCCGCCCGGGACCATGTCCGCACCCTGACATTTCTGTAAAGTCTGTGTCGGACGTTCCAGCCGCTCATTCAAGGTAGTAAAAGATACGGCCCATGGGATTGTCGCATCTGCGTAAACAGTCTCCGGCCGCCTGCTGTACGGCGCCTGCCGGCGCCGCGCGCAGCTTCGAGCCGCGGGTGCGCCCGTGCCCCTCCCGGGCGGCGCGAGCGCCACCTTCGGGCGTCCGCATTCCGGCCGAAGGATCCTCGGCACCGCTCCGGGGCCCGGCGCACCGCGGCGCGCAGATCGGGGACTAGGCTCGCGACGCGGCCCGCCCGCAAGGAGCGCCGGCCGACATCTGTGACGCTGTTCCGCAGATCCTCCGCAGACGCCGCGAGGGGATTCCGCCCGATCTGCCCGGCTGATGGCGATGGTGAGAGACGGCGCGCCGCGGCGGAGCGGAGGGCCTTCGGGCGCGCCGTGGAAGCCTGCTTCGGCCGCAGCCTGACCGGCAACGTGGCCTTGCCGGCCGCGACCACCTCCGGCCGACCGAGGCGGTCGACTGACCGCCGGTCCGGACGCCGGACAACCGGGACATCCGTCCGACAGGTTCGATCTGTCCGCGGCGCTCGGCCGAGACGCTCAGGCCGCCTGGTCGTCGGCTACCGGCACGGCGAAGAACTTGAACGGATCCTCGACCAGCCCGCCCTGCGCATCCATCGCGTCCGCGCAGTGCTGGCTCTCCACCGGTGTCGACAGCCGATGCGTGAAGGTCGCTGTCGGCGCCTGAGCCCTGGCTGCTTCGATCTGCTTCTCAAGCTCACCAGCATGGGTCGAATGGCAGAACATCCAAGGCTCGCCATCCTTCTCGATCGTCACGTAGGCCATGCGGCTCCTCCTGCGGTTCCGGAGGGACAACGCGGCAGGAGGCGATCCGGGAGCGGGCGATCGTCACGGTGACGCGCCCGTCGTTCGCGCTTAGCCTCGCCCCCGTCTATGGCCCGCGTACCGATGGGTGCCGATGTTCGTCCCACCCGATCAGCGATCCGTCCCACCGCCCTGGGAGCCGCCGCGGCGTCCGTCGCGAGACTCCAAGCGGGGCGAGAACGCCGCCATCACGCTCATCATCCTGGTGTCGATCTTGGCGCTGTTCGCGCCCATCGCTGGCGGGACGCTCGTCGGCGTGGCCGCTGCCCTGCTTCGGCATTGAGGACCGGCCCGACCCTTGAGGTGCCGCCGCGCCGATCAGATGCCCACGCTCGCCGCCCCCGCCTCGGCGGCCTGCCGCACGCTGGCTCCGTCCCGCAGCGCCATCGCTATCGCGGTCGACATCGTATCCACGGCGTGCGCGCGATCTTCGCCGTGATCGTAGGGGCTGTTCTCGTTCGATCTCAGTCGCGCGTAATGGCCGTTCGGGTACTTCCGGTCCATTCGCTCCCGGAGCATCATGGCAGCGGCATTGTAGTCGTCCGCGAAGTTTCTCGTTTTGCCGCTGGACCGGCTCTCGAAGGCTCCGGCTTCCTTTTCCCGGGCAATCAGGTCGGCCCTGCGATTGTGCGCGCTTCCCATGAAGAACTGCAGGATCTTGGAGATCAACCAGCTGAGGAACGGCATCTAGATCTCCCGATCAGGCGGTGCGGAGCGCAACTGACCATTCATGGTAGCACGCTTCGCCGGATGGCGAGCCCTCACCACGCGTCCTCGCTGAGGAGTGTGCCGCTCTGATCGAAGACGCCGCGCCAGCCCTTGTTGAGCAACCGCACGGTGACGCGCGTGTGCCCCGGCTCCTCGTCCGCACTGGCCCGGATGCGGGCATCGACATGCCCCTGCTGCTCCATGCGCCTCAGATAAGCGGTGCTCACACCGAGACGTTCGGCAAGCTCGCGGGGATCGACGATCCAGTCGCCTCGGTAATCGAGGGTGAGCCGCATGGAGTGGACCTCCATCAGCTCGGCAGCAGATGCGGGGCTGAGATTGACGGTAGCACGGTTCGCGTCCGCCCGAACCGCCCTCCCGCCGGGACAGACCTTTCAATCCTGCCGGCTGGGCATCCAGCGCGACATGAACCGCGCCGGCCGGACATTACCGAGGCCGTCCCGCACCGGCTGCTCATCGTCAGGCAGCAACGACCCGATCAGCTGCAGCAGGTCGTCCCTTTCCTGGCCGCGGAACAGCACGAGGAACGAGCCGAGGTCCAGCTGGACTTCCGGATCGCTCTCGCAGGGACGATGCAGCACGTAAGGCTCACCGGTTTTGAGATCGCGCGTCAGAGCATAGCGGTCGCCGGCCGGACCGACGTGAAACTCTCTCGCCACGCGCGGCACCTGTTCAGTCATGGCTGCCCTACGCAAATCTGGACAATCAAGCTGCGGCATATTTGCATTGTATCTTGGAAGTCAATATTACAAAGGGCAACAGTACACAACCATGTGGGGCGGCGTCGACCTGATGGATCCTTGAAGTCCGCGGGATCGCGCCTGTAGACCGAAGAAAATCAACCCAAAGTTCTAGCCACGCCGTGAGCGCGGCGTCGCGACATCCTGGCGCGCCCTCCGCGGCGGAATGCTTTGCTTCGGCGGCAGGCCTCCTTCCGCTGGGCCAGAACTGCGGAAGCCTCCGGCCGGCCGCGCGGCCAAACCCTGGGCGGGCGCGAGGCCGGGCCTGGGCGCGCATCCCGCCGTCCGCTCCGCCCTCGCGGCTTGAGGGGGACCGCCCCGCAGCCGGTGACTCCGGCTGAACCCAAGACCCTCGGCGCCGATCTTCGCGGACGGTGAGCGCGCCCGACGTGAGCGCGATGCCCCTGCTGGCGGGGCTCCGTTGCCGGCCTCGATGCGGGCAGCCCGCGAGCCCGGTACCGGATGGCGCAGGCTCCGGGCAGCGCCGTATCCGACGCCCCGTCCTGCGGACCGGAGGAGCAGGCCCGCGCGGCGCCGCATCGCCTGCGGAACGGCGGCATCCGCACCGGGTCGACCGACACGTCAGCGCCTCGAGGAGCGCTTACCCGAGGACAGCGCGCCGATCGGCGGCGCACCCGAACGTGCGACGGGGCGCCCGGCCAGCACGTCGCACCGGCACGTCGCGCGGGCCGAGGGCGAGGGAATGAGCGCCGCGCCGTCCGTGAGGGATCGCGCCGTCTAGCAGCCGCGGCAGATCGTATTCATCGTCCTGTTCATTTTAGTATCGAACGTCTTTTTCTGAGCGTCCCGCGCGCGGTCCGCCTTGTCCATCTCGGCTTTTCTTTTCGGATCCATCCCCGTGCCGCTGCCGGGATCGCCGCTCGACGGCAGGGTGGTTGGTGTCGGCTGCCGGTGAGCAGGAGCCGCAATCGCTGGCGTGGCCGCGAGCAACACCGTGAGAGCAAATCGGAACATCAAGGCCGCCTCCAGCACAGGAACGGACGATCGCGCGCCGGGCTCAGCGATACCCCCGGCAGGCGGATCGCTCCACCGGGCGCCACTTAGCGGGCCGCGGCGTCGAGACCGGCGTCCGCAGGCACATCTAGAACGGGCCGCGAACGATCCCAGGCCGCAGATTGAGAACGCCGGCATCGGTCAGCCGCCTGTCACGGGCCACCGCGAACAGAACGGCACCCGTTGACGAACCCTTAACCACGATGTGCCAGGATGGCCGCAGCGTCCGGCCCGGGGCTTGCGCCGGAAGACCCGCACCGGGGCCTGCCATCCCCAGCCTCGGTGAGACCTCGGTGCGGCCTCGCCGCCGCGGTCGCAGAGACCCCGTCCGGGACGCGCCTGGACGGGCGCCACTCGTCCAGACCCCGGTTCCCAACCGGATCTTCAGACCGCGCCGTTCCCTACGCCGCGCTAGCCGATTTTGTCGGTCGGCTCGGTAGGCTCCACGCTCGTGCCGAGCGCCCCGCCTCCGGCCATCCCGATCGGGCTATGTTTGTCGCCGCCGGTCCGGCCCGATCCATCGTTGCGCCCAGAATTGTAAGGGTTGGTCTCCCGCCGCTGGTCACGGGCGGGCCCGGCGAAGTCCGTGAGCGGGCGCCAGGGGGTAGAGGGCGCACCCAGGCGAATGGCGCTGGGCAGGCGGAACATCCATGCAGCGAATATCATCCAAGGTACGACGAAACCAATAAAGGCGATCAGACCCATGGGGACCCTCCTCCCGAAAGCTGGGGATCCAGAGCAAACGTCGGGCGATCGGCCTTTGATCCTCACTGCTGTATTCGTCGCACCTGTGTGACCGTCCACACCCCGGCCCGCGCCGCCGGGATCCCCGCACGCCCAGCGCCCGGGCGATGCCCCGCCTCAGATGCGGCCGGCTATTCTTTGGATCTTCCTGGCACAAGGCAGAGTTACCGTTACTGGAAACGCCAGAAGGGAAAATCCATGCGCATCACAACGGTACTTGCAGTCGCTACGCTTGCCTTGTCGGCTCCGGCCTCGGCTTGGGCGCAGGGCGCTCCCGGCGGCAACGGCTCCGGTGGCAACATCGCGGGGGGATCCACCACGGGATCATCGGCGGCCGACACGGCACGTCGTGGGGCCACCACAGGCTCGACCATCACAACCGGCCCGTCGTCCGGAGCCGGCGCGGGTTCGATGGGCGCGAACGGTACGGCCGGTGGCTCGGCTGGCACAGCGGGCGCCGGAGCGGGTGGGTCGGCCGCAGGCGCCGCCGGCGCGCGCTGAGCGCCGGTGCGTAGACGCCCCGGAATGAAGGACTGCGCCGACCCGCAGTAGCCATCTCCGCGGCAGGCGTCGGCGCATCCGCCGAACGCCTGCCGCCGCCCAGGGACCGGTCCCCGATACGGTCGGCACGGCCACACCCGTCAGCGCCTTGCCCAATCCGGGCGGGGACGGACGCCACCGGGATCCCGGCGGGGCGACCATTGGCGCCAGGGTCCGCGTTCGCGAGGCCGACAGACCGCATGGGGGCTCTTGCCATCCCTGCCGGACGCTCCTAGCCTGAGGACCTCGGCGCGCATCGCATGCGGCGCCGACACCGGAGAGGAGGTTCGCCATGAGACATCACGGCACCAGCCCCCGAGCATCGCGCGCCGCCGATGCAGACCAGGACAGTCCGCCCAACGACGACCGGCAGGGATCGTGACTCTTCGAGCGGCGATTGGCTGGCCGGATTGAAGAGTGTGGACCCTGCAAGAACCCGCCGCCTCCTGACGGCGGGTTTTTTCATGCGTCGCGTTCGCATTTCGTACCGCTGTGTCGCCGGCGCGGCAGCCGGCGCCGTAAAGCTTGGCTAGGGTGCTCGCGTCTCCGAGAGGCGCCTTCCATGCTGCTCCCCGTACTCACCGTTCGTCGCTGCCTGCTGGTCGGGCTGATGCTCGCCGGTCTGATCGCGCTGGCGGACGCCACAGCGCGTCATGAGTTGCAGACGGCCACGGGCGAGATGGCCTTTGCCGCGGCGGGCGCGCAGCTGGCCGACGCGTCCGATGAGTAGCCGCACGGCGCACATCCGCGGCTTGGCCCTGGTCCTCACGCTCGCGGGTGCCGGACCGGCCTCGGCCCTGGAGGTCGAGCCGGCCGAACTGCCGGCCATGGAGCGCGCGTGGCACGGGTGCTTGCGCGCGGCCTACGACCGCCAGCCCGAGAACGGCAGCCGGTCCGGCCGCGGGCGTCATGCGTTGAGGGAATGCAAGGCGAGCGAGGACGCCTACGTGGCGGCTTTGATGGCGGCGCGGCCCGACGATCCCGACATGCCCGTGCACGGCTGGGCACGGACGTGGGCGGCATACGTGGCCTTCGTGGTCGATCCGGTGAAGGCGTGGATTGAGGCGCTTCGGCGCTGAGGCCACCGGGAGCCGAAGTCGACCCGCGGTTCACCCGCTGTGCGCCCGTGCACGGATGGCCGTGATCCTGCCGCCACCGGCCGACGTTCGAGCGGCACGCTCACGCGAGATGGCGGCCATGATGATCCTCCCCCCTCACCGGGCAAATGGTGGACCTGCGTGTGCCGCGGCCCAGCCCCAGGATCGCCTGGACAGAGCGATCCAACCGGTTTCCGCAGCCACAAGCGCCGGCCGCTTGCAGTACTACCGACACCCCTCCCCCAGCATTGATGCGGATTATTTGCATCGCTTTCCCGTGTTGGCGCGTTCTAATCATCAACGGACCGGTATTCCGGTACGATTGTCGACATAGAGGAGAGGCGAATGCTGCGCGGTGGTTTGCTATGGCTGCTGGGAATCCCGCTGCCGATCCTGCTGCTGCTGTGGTTCTTCGGCGTGTTCCACTGAGCGCCGGTAGGCCAGCATCATGCCCTACACAGTCGAGATCACGACGCCACCGGTGCAGGTCGACGGCGAGGAACAACCCGCAAGGCTGTACCAGCTGCCGGATCCGTTCAGCACATTGGCCGAAGCCAAGGAAGCCGCGGTCTCGCACATAGCGGGGCTCGGGCTCGATCCCGCGGGCGTCCTCTACAACGTGTTCGACCGCGAGGGGTTTACGGTCGCATCCAGCGCCGAACTGCTGGCCGAAGCGGGGTGACACGACGACCGTGGGTCGGCGCCCCACGGTGTTCAGATCCCCCCGCATGCCCCGCCTCTCCCACGGCGGCCCGGCCAAAGCGTCACGGGCGAGGCGTCACGGGCGAGGGACAGGAAACCGTCCGCACCTGCCCGTCGACGCCCGTCCGCCTGCAACGCCACCTTGTGATGTCACGAACGCCTCGGGCACATCGACAGGGGTAATGCTACTCCGAGCAGCGGCCCATCGCAGCCGCCCACCGGAGTTCAGGCCCAGTGCCGGCTGCCCGCACGACGCCGATACCGCACAGGAGCGGGGCGACCGCACCGTTCCGGCCTGGAACGGTGGTCACGCCTACGCGTCAGGCCTCGACGTGGGCCGCACGGCGATCCAAGGGGCCCGGCATTGCGCGACGCGGAGGCGGCCGACCTGGGCGCGACCGACCGCACGCTCGATGGCCGACCGTCCAAGGGCCGATGGGTACAGGTCGTGCCGCAATCTTGCTCGACAACCTGAAGGCGAGTGAGGCAGTGTCGGCTTCCGAGGAGGAAGTCGATGCCCCGCACACGCACCGCGCGCCGCGCGCTCCCCCTGGTCAAAGGCACGGCTTCGGCCTTCGCCGCGCCGATGCTGGTCACCGTGCTGGCATCCAGCGCCGCCGAGGCCCGTTGCGGATCCCGCGGAGGGCCGGGCGACCGGAAGGCTGACGGCAAGTGCGCCTCGCACCGGGACTGACCGGTGCGCGCCAGCCTCATCACACTCGCCGCGGCGGCTGTCGTCTCACTCGGGTCGTCCATCGCGCTGGCTAGCCCGGCGCTCCCGATCGCCCTGGCTGCCATGGCCACGGTGGTCGCCATCACCGCCACCGCGGCATGGCGGGCCAGCACGTCGGCGAAGGCGGCGGCGGAAGCCGCTACGCCCCCCGACAGGGTCGGCGTCGGGGGCACCGGCGCCGGCATCGGCGTCACTGAGGGCTGGCCCTTGCGCCGCCGACACGTGGCCCTGGCCCTGGCCGTCAGCCTGTCCGCTCCAGCCCTGGGCGCGGAGCCGGTCGTCGGACGCGCCTCCGTGATCGACGGGGATACCATCGAGATCCGCGGCACCCGCTTCCGCCTGCAGGGGGTCGATACCCCCGAGCATGCGCAACTGTGCCGGGATCGGTCCGGCAAGGAGTACCGCTGCGGTCAGGTCGCCGCGAACGCGCTGGCCGACAAGATCGGCGCGGGGAACGTCGCCTGCGATCCGATCACAACGGATCGCTTCAGGCGCACCGTCGCGATCTGCAGGCTTGGGGCGGAGGATCTGAACGGCTGGCTCGTGGGCGAGGGTTTCGGCATCGCCTATCGCCGCTACAGCACCGCCTACGCCGACCGGGAGGAGGCCGCCAAGGCCGCACGGCGTGGGCTGTGGGGCGGCTCGTTCACGCCGCCCTGGGCGTGGCGCAAAGGTGAGCGGGCGATGGCGCTGGGCTTTGCGGCGAACGGTGGTCCAGACGGGCCGATCCCCGCCCCCGCCAAGCCTGGACCGGAAGCATCCGGCACGACCCGCTGCGCGATCAAGGGCAACATCAACCGCACGGGCGACCACATCTACCACGTGCCCGGGTCCCGGGATTACGCGCGGACCGTCATCACCGAGTCCGACGGTGAACGATGGTTCTGCTCGGAGGCCGAGGCACACGCGGCCGGCTGGCGGGCACCGCGGGGTTGATGGGGCGCATCCACGAACAGCGCGGCCCCTACCGGAGCCCGTGCCGAAGTTTCTGCGGGACGAGGAAGGGTGCGGGCGGGCAGATCGAGACACCGCCCGCCGGTGCGCGGTGGACGCCACGTTCGTGGGCCGGGTGCGCGGCTCACGGATGTCCAGCACCCGTGAGCCGGCTCCGCGTACCTGTCGCGACCGCCACGGCGACGCCACCCAGATGGACGCCGCGCGGCTCGGCCGGCCGCAGCCCGCGCCGGACCCGCGGCTCAGCCGCCCCCGATGCCAGTCGTGACCTTGCCGGTGCCTTTGCACTCCGGGCAGCTCTCGCCATCAACCTTGCCCGTGCCGCTGCAGGCCGGGCACAGGTTCTCGCCGGTCCCAGGGGTTCCTGGGGGCGCGTCGTCGCCGGGTTTGGTGGGGTTTGTGTCGCCCATCGATGCCTCCCTTACGAAGGGCAAACCGGCGGACTCAGGCACCGTTCCTGGCTCGGCGCTCAGGCGCAGGATGGCTGAACGCGCCTGTCAGCCGGCGCCGTCGCGACATCCTCGCGGGGATGCGGCTTTTGTGACGTTCGACCGGGACGCAATCGGCGCCTGCCGCGTTGAAGGGCGTTGAGGGGCATTGGTTGGTGGAGATCCCGTATGGCGGACGCCTTTGCGCCGCGGCTCGCCGTGCTGCTGGTCGAGGATCACCCGTTGCAGCTCATGGAGGCGTCTGCGGCCCTGCGGGATGCGGGGTACGAGGTCGCCGAGGCGGCAACCGTCGAAGCGGCGCAGGCCCATCTCGCGGCGCGCCCCGAACTGGTGGCCATGGTTGCGGACGTGGACCTAGCCGGCGAGCCCTTGAGCGGCTTCACCCTGGCCAAAGCCGTGGCCGCCCGCTGGCCGGAACTCGCCATCCTTATCGTGTCGGGGGTGGAGTGGCCGGGCGTGGATCAGATGCCCATGGGCGCGAGGTTCCTGCGCAAAC
This sequence comes from Methylobacterium sp. E-046, assembly GCF_022829625.1. Lineage (NCBI taxonomy): Bacteria > Pseudomonadati > Pseudomonadota > Alphaproteobacteria > Hyphomicrobiales > Methylobacteriaceae > Methylobacterium > Methylobacterium sp. E-046. The sequence goes on from NZ_JAKSYP010000281.1 coordinate 49,319, forward strand.
CGTTCCTGCCCGATGGGCTTGCCGCGGCCCTTGGCGCTGTTCTGGCGGCGCGGGGGATCGGCGTGTGAGCCGCCCCCGCCACGGCCCTAGTCTGCCAGGGCGGCCAGGAGCGAGAACGATCCGGCGAGCACGAACGTGCCCGCCACGAGGGACGAGATCAGCAGCATGTGAAGACCTTGTTGGGATGCCGATACGGCTGTGCTTTCCCAACGCCCAAGGTCGAGCTCGGTTGCGGATGGCCGATTGCTGAGCGTCAGCGGGCTCCCGGCCACGGATGGCGGGCAGGATGAGGCGCCCTACGCGAGGCCGCGGCCGACTGGGGGCAGCAGCGGGCGGTGATCGGCGCGCGGATCGGCAAGCGGATCGGCAAATGAACATCCGGCGCCCGGACCGCGAAGGGCGGCATCAGAAAATTGCTCCCCCTTCCATAAGACAACGTAAATCAATGACTGTTTTATAATCTGCCGCTTAAACCCTGAAGGGGAGAAACAAACTGCCTTTCTCGTGGCCGCCCACCGCTGATGTGTAGCGTCTTGACATGAATTGGGTAGCTGCAGTGACTGCTGCCTACATCACGGGTTACCTCGCGTTCTGGCGTCTGTGCCGCACTGCGCCAGTAATGCCTGAGGATCACATCTTGGAGCGAGATCAAACCGAACAGCCAGAACAGTCCCCCGAGCAGCATACCGATCCGGGCCACCATCCCGAGCAGCACGCCGCTCAAGATGGCGATCGTGCCCATGCGCGCGAACAGTCTTCGCCCTGATGTGAGCCGCACCGGCAAGGCTTCGATCGCGCCGCTTATGGTCTGAGACACGTTCAGGGCCTCAACCCGCCGTCGCGGGTCGACGAGCCACCGACGGGCCCAGGACCCTCCAGGGTTCCGGAACCGCGCAGCAGGGTTGATGGGGTGGCCGGGTGCGGGCAGCGTCTACGTTTCGCCCCGCATCGGACGGAGAAGCGCCCCGAGCAGAAAGCCGAACTGGCCGCATACCGTCAGAGCGAAGGCGCGCCGTACGAAGCCCGCGTTCATGCCCAGGTGATAGACGTAGACACCGTAGGCCAGCTCGGCCGCCACGAGCGGCAGAAACACAACGAGCCCCCACACCGAACCGAACCGGCCCAGCATCAACCCGAACAGCGCGTTCAGCAGAAGGCCTTTCATAGCCGCGTCCCTGGGTCCGGTCCTATGAGGCTTAACCATACCTCTCAGTAAACTACGTAGGACAGCTCAGGGCCGCACAACGCTGTGCATCAGCGGCTTCCGCGCTGGGCGAGGACGGCGGGGATTGTGCGCAGGAGGATGGCGAGATCCCGGCGCAGGCTCCAGCGGGTGGCGTAGTCGAGGTCGAGGGCGACGCGCTCGGCGTAGGTGGTGTCGGAGCGGCCCGAGACCTG
>NZ_JAKSYP010000282.1:0-12193 GCF_022829625.1 Methylobacterium sp. E-046
CCAACCTGACGAACGCGGACCTCAACCAGGAGGCGGCGAACTCGCAGGCGCTGTCGACCCGCCAGTCGATGGGCATCTCGGCGCTGTCGCTGGCCAACTCGGCCCAGCAGGGCGTCCTTCAGCTCCTGCGCTGATCGCACGACGATCGCGCGCCCATCCCGGGCGCGCCACATACCAGCGGCCGGCCGGGGAAACCCGGCCGGCCGTTCTCGTGCGCGGTCGCCGAACGGAATCGGCCCACGGCCCGCGGGAGCAACCCGTCCCCCCGTCGGAGGTCGCGCACGCGCCGGCCCGGCGTCCCGGATAGCCGTGATCCGTCTGGATGAGCGCGAACGGTCCCCTGCGGCTCCGGGCCGGCGGGGTTGCCAAGCTTGACCATATCGGCCAGCCTGTACGTAAGTAACGGGCAGCGACCCGCTCAACGCAGGAGGATTGATGCTGGTCAACCACGAGCGCCGACTTCTCAACAAGGCAGCAGAAGCCCGTGATTACCGGATTTCGATCCGCAAGAAGATCGACGACCGGTGGCCCGCCGACCACAGTCGCCTCACCGCACTGGAAAGCCTCGGGCATCTGGAGCGGATCGGCCGATCCGGGACCGTCGACGAGGCGCTCGCGGTCTGGCAGCTCACGGCGTCCGGGCTGACCCAGTTGCAAGCGCTCGTTCCGGTCGGCGCCTGATGGCCTCGGTCAAGATCCGCGCCGTCAGCGACGGAACCTTCGCGGTGTACCGGGACGGAACCGCGGTCGCGTCGGGCCTGACGCGTGATCAGGCCGAACGATGCGCCACGATCCTGGGCTGGATCGCTCAGGGGAGTTGAGGATCGGTGCGCACGGACGGTCGCGCGAAGGGTGTCGTCGACCGCCCGGCCCGCCCGCCGTCGACGGCCTCAGACTATCGCACGATCACTCGGCGGCTTGGGCCGAGGCCGGTCCGACACCGGCCTCCTGGCGCAGGCGTGCGAGAATGCGCTCCCGCGTGCGAGGCTCGGTGATCGAGCTCCACAGCCGCAGCAGCTCCCAGGTCATATTCGCCGGATTTGTATCGCTTTCGGGCCGGTAAAAAGTTTCGACGGGGCAGCCGACAACTTCTGCAATCGCGATCAAGCGCCGGGAAGCGCGTTCTTCGCTGGTCATCGGAGGTGGTTATCCTACGCGAAACCGGTCCGGACCAGTAACACTCCCGGGCGAAGCGCCACAAGTGATCAGGATGGACCAGGATTGGTTCATCTGCACCAGAGGCTTCGGCTCCATCCGCGAACGGACGAGATCTGAGGTCCGGCCGACGGGCCGCCCGCGGTCGCGACGCACCCGCCGATGGATCGTCGCCCCACGCAGACCGAGCCTCCGGCAGCAGCACCGCGGCGGGCAAGACGGCGGCGGGCAAGACGGCGGCGACGCGTGCCCGATCCCGACAGCATACAGGGCACCAAAGCCGGACCATCCGCTCATACTCTCAACGAATGCTTCTTTGAGCGCGGATCCTAAAACCTAAGCTGAAGCGGAAGCTTGTCATTAACCAAATGTTAACCAATGGGGCGTAGGAGGATGCTGACAGCGATCGATGGTACCCGCTGGACCTTTGGGCAGAGGCTACGATGCTTCTCTTGGTTGCGGTTGCGATCGGCAGCGGCCTTGTCGCAGCCGCCATTCTGGCTCCGATCAGCCTCCTGGCGGCATTGATCGTCGCACCCCTGGCGGGGAGCTTCGCGGCGGTACTCGGCTGCTTCGCCATTGCGTGGCGCAGCACCGGCAGCCATCGCGCGCGCCCATCCCTCGACGCCCAGACCGACGCGATGGTGGCCTCGCTTCGCGGCATCGCGCAGCAGGGTGCGACGTCTCCCGTCCCGAAGGTCCGCGCCGACCGCCACAGGGCGGCCTGAGCCCCTCCCCCGCCGTGAGCGGTGTCCGGGCCATCGGGCGGCCCGTCGCGGGCGTCGTGCCCAGGATGCGGCTCCGGCGGATCACTGCGCCCTGCCTCGACGGTGAAGTCGCATCGCGTCGCGACCGCCGCCCCGCCTCCCGCCCACCGCGCGCCGGTTCCGGGGCCGGCTAGTCCGCCCGATGCACCGGCCATCAGCGCACCGGCAAGCGAGACGAATATAAAGACTGATAAGCTTGGCAATAGCGGCCCGGCCGCGCTATGCTTATCGGAATGCTAATACAGCACTGGCGATACGTGTAAGCGATCGGAGAGAGTTGGATGGCGGACACACTGAGCCTCGCGCCGCCCCCCTCCGACGACGGCAACGCCGTTCCTGAATCCAAGTCTACTTCAAACGCCCGCGCCGATCGGCGACCCCGTTCCGACACCGGCACGATCGTGATCCACTGGATCGTCGCCATCGCGATGATCGCGAGCTTGATCACGGGGCTGCGCATCTCCGCCGATGCGCCCATCGCCCGGACCGCGAAGTTTCTCGCCCCGTTCCTACCGCAAGGTGAGGTCTGGACCGTCCACTTCGTGGCGGGTCTCAGCCTGTTCTTCGGGATCACGGCCTATCTCGTCTATCTCGTTCGCGGCCGGCTGACGGAGCGGAACAGCCCGTCCCGCATGCGCGCCGTACTGGTCGGCGGCGGGTCTAAGGCAGCCCGCAAGGCCCGGTGGGGCGGCATCAACGTCGGACTCCACTGGCTGATCTACGCCGTCACGCTGATCCTCACGGGGACCGGCGTCGCGCTCTACCTCGGCTACGGCGGATGGGTCGTGTGGCTGCACGCCACCTGCGCGCTGGTGTCCCTCGGATACATCGTCGTCCACACGCTGGCGCACTTCATGTACGGCGGGTTGTGGCAGCTCCTGCGGCTGTTCCGCCCCGCACCCCTGGTCGATGGGACCGTGCGTCGGCGCCGGCCCCTGCTGGCAGCGGCCGCCCTCGGCATCCCGGTCGTGGGCGGCCTTGCCTGGGCGGACGTCGCGGGCCGCTCGACCCTGGTGGTGGACAAGGTGTCGGCCGGTCCCGATGTCAGCAAACTCCTCGACGATCCGGTCTGGCGCACCGCGCGTCCCGTCTCGGTGCGGACGATGCAGGGCAGCAACTTCGGCGGCACCGGCGAGACCACCGTTGAGATCCGCGCCGTGCGGGACGACGCGAACGTCTACTTCGCCTTCCGGTGGTGGGATCCGTCGCAGTCGCTGAAGCGGGTGCCGCTGATCAAGAAGGAGGACGGCTGGCACCTCCTCGACGTCAACGCCGCGCGGGCGGACGTCACCGCCTACTACGAGGACAAGTTCGCGGTGATCTTCTCGCGCTCGGACGCCTTCGGCAGCGGCGGTTCCACCCATCTCGGTGCCAAGCCCCTCCCCGATGCACCGGCTCCGCTGAACGGCCGCGGTTACCACTACACGACGGACGGCAGCTACATCGACATGTGGCAGTGGAAGTCGGGCCGCGGCGGCATGCTCGGCGTGGTCGAGGACATGCATATCGGACCGCCGACCGATCCGACGGCCGCCGAGCGCGCGGTCCAGGGCCGCTATCAGGCCGGCTACTGGGGCGACCCCGGCACCAGCGCCTATCGCTACAATTTCCGCTTCGAGGGTCCCGGCGGCTACACGGGTTCCGTCGAGCCGCTGCGGCTCCCGAAGGATTGGCGCGTGACGAAGACCAAGCTCGGGACCGTGGACCTGGATCCAGACGCCGGCGTATCCGAGGGCGCCGCGTGGTGGATGGTCGAGAAGAGCGACACGGTTCCCTATTCGAGGGACGTCGACGCGGAGATACCGGTCGGGACGGTGATTCCGGGCGTGCTGCTGACGGACGGTTACACGGGCGACCGGGCCGGGATCTCGGCGGCCGCCCATTGGGCCGATGATCACTGGACCCTGGTCGCCTCGCGCAAGATCGCGACCGGCAGCAAGTACGACGTGGATTTCCTGCCCGGCAACCTGTTTTACCTGTACGTCTCGGCCTTCGATCACACGCAGACGCGCCACACCCGGCACATGCGGCCGGTCGAAGTCCTGATGCGCTGACGGGGAGCGCCGATCATGGCCGCACGGGTCGATCTCGTGATCAACGGGCGGCGAGTCTCGGCCACCGCCGGGCAGACCCTCCTCGATGCGGGTCTCACCGGCGGCCGGGTGATCCCGCACGACTGCGCCACCGGCCAATGCGAAACCTGCCGCGTCCGGATCCATTCGGGCACGGTGGACGAGGCGGGCACGCGCATCGGCGACACCGTGCTCGCCTGCCGGGCACGACTCACGAGCGAGGCCGCGATCGAGTTCGACGAGGTGCCCGACGTCGTCCGGCGCGGCGGTACCGTTGAGAGCCTCGTCGAACTGACGCCCGAGATCGTCGAAGTCACGGTGGCGTTGCGCAAGCGCCTCGCCTACCTGCCGGGACAGTATGTCCGTGTCGCCTTCGCGGGCTTGCCGGCGCGCGACTACAGCCCCACGCTGCGCTCCGACGGCTCCGGCGAACTGAACGAACTCATCTTCCAGATCCGCCGCCAGGACGGCGGCACGGTCTCGTCGCACCTCGGCGGCCGGATCGGTCCGGGGAGCGCCGTCAAGGTCGAGGGCCCCTTCGGTCACGCCTTTCACCGGCTCGGGCGCGGCCGCCTCGTGATCGTCTCGTCCGGCGTCGGCTGGGCGCCGGCCTGGGCGGTCGCGCGGGCGAGCCGCCTGCGGGAGCCGGCGCGCGCCTTGCTGGTCGTGGCCGGCGCGCGCGATCCGCACAACCTCTACATGCGCCCGGCGCTGGACTGGCTGCGTGAACGGGGCGCGATCACGATCCTGACCTGCAGCGGCGCGCATCCGCCCGGCGATGCGCGGCCGGGTCGGCCGACGCTTCATCTGCCGATGCTCACCGCGGACGACATCGTCGTGGCGGCCGGCCGACCGGAGATGGTGGCCGCCGTCCAGTTCCTGGCGGCAGCCGCCGGCGCGACCTGCTACGCCGACCCGTTCTACGCGGCCGACCGGACCGCCGCCGCGAGCAATCCGGCGGACCTCAACTTCATCCAGCGCCTTCTCCAGCGCGTCTCACGTAATCAGAAGGCCAAAACCGAATCTGTCGCCTAGCGATTCATCAACCACAGCTTGATTGCGATATATTCGGTGACGCCAATTTAATTATTCAGGCCGCAAAATCCGGCCATGGCTTCTGCTTTCGTCTGCCTCCGGCACATCTCCGCAGGCGTTCTCGCGGTCTTCGCCCTGACGTGCAGCGCGCGGGCGGAGGACCTTGCTGTCGTCGGCACCGGCGACGGGATCGAGATGCTGCAGGCGGTTGCAACCGCCTACAATGCCGATGCCGGCGGAGTCCGTGTATCGGTGCCGCCGAGCATCGGCTCCGGCGGCGCCGTCGCGGCCGTGGGCGGCGAGCGCCAGAAGCTCGGGCGCATCGCCCGTCCCCTCACCGAGGCCGAGAAGGGTCAGGGCCTCATCGAGGTTCCCCTCATCCGGATCCCCTCGGCGATCTTCGTGCACCGCGACGTCGGCGTGGCGAGCCTCACGAGCGCGCAGGCGGCGGCCATCTTCTCGGGCACGATCGAGAACTGGAGCGCGGTCGGGGGCGCCGATCTCAAGATTCGCGTGGTCCGGCGCGAAGACACGGACAGCACCCTCGCCGTCCTCCGGTCGAGCATGCCGGGCTGGCGCGATCTCGTGTTGACCAGCCGGTCGAAGACGGCGACGACCACGCAGGACGCCATCGAGACGGTGCGCCAGACGCCCGGCGCCATCGGTTTCGGCCCCTTCTCGCCGGCGCTGGTGGGTGACCTCGCGGTCCTGTCGATCGACGGCAATGCCCCGCGCGATCCGGCCTATCCCAGCGCGGTGACCCTCGCCCTGATCTACAAGGCCGCCACCCGGGACGCGGCGGCCTCCGACTTCCTCGCCTTCGCGACATCCGATCGCGCGCGGCACCTGCTGGCGGAGCGGGGCGGCGCTCCGCTCAAGCCGTGACCCACAACCCCTTCTCGCGCTCCCTTCGCGCCCGCCTCGTCGGCGCGACGCTGTCGACGGCCGCGATCGCCCTCACGGCCCTCGTCTCTCTGGTCGCGCTCCGGTCCGGACAGACGCTGAGCGAGCAGGGTCAGGAGATCTCCCGCTGGTCCGAGGCCCAGCTCTCGGGTCGGCTCCTCAGCGACGCGAAGCTGGCGGCGGCCCGGCTCCAGATGCAGCGCGAGGACGTGGAACGGCGCTTCGCCACGATGGCGAAGCGCTGGGACGTGTCGAAGGCGGTCTTCTCCGGCAACACCGTCGCGGCGTCGGAGCTCATGCGGCCCGCCCTGGCGCTGGCCGATATCGACGGCGTCATCGCCTTCGACATCAACCTGCGCGCGCTCACAGCGGACCGTGTCGACGCGGAGTTGCTCTCGGCCAACACGGCGCTCGGCCGCACGACGCTGGCGTCGTCGTTGCGCGCGATGATGTCCCGGAACGACAGGGATCGCTCGGTCGGCTTCGTCCTGACGCTGCACTGGGACGAGGCGCTCGCCGGCGCCTTGGCGGCGGACGAGAGCGGCTCCGTCGCCGACATCTTCGGCCAGCCGCTGTTCGACGATTTCGGAGAGGTGATCGGCGGGCTCGTCGGCTACCGGATCCTTCGCCCCCGCGAGACCACCCTGGAAGCCTTCTCGGCGCTGAGCGGGCGCGACGTCCTCATCCTTTCAGGATCGCGCGTCCTCTCCTCGGCCGGTGCCGAGATGCCGGATGCGGCCCTCGGCGCGCCCTCCCGATCCGGGCTCCAGACCGTCCTCGGCGCCGAGAAGGTCGCGCGCTGCATCCCGACGGAACACGATATCCGCCTGTGCGTCGCGGCGCCCCTCCGGGAGCTGGATCAGATCAAGGACAAGGTCGTCGGGATCGGCGAGGAGAGTTCCCGCTCCCTGCTCACCACGCTCTGCGTCGTGGCGGGGCTGACCCTGTTCCTCGTCGCGATCGTCCTGCTGTTCCTGTCCAACCGGATCACGCGCCCCCTGGTGCGGATCACCCAGACGGTCTCCGAAGTGGCGCGGGGCAATTGGCACGTGAACGTGCCCGATGTCAGCCGCGAGGATGAGGTGGGCGACATCGCTCGCGCCGTCGTCGTCCTGGAACATTCCCTGGCGGAGCGCGACCAATTGCGCGACGACGTCTTCCGCAAGAACGCGATCCTGACGCAGCGCGAGGTGCAGCTCGAGGAGCAGAACGAACGGTTCGACGCGGCCCTGAACAACATGTCCCAGGGCCTGTGCATGTTCGGCGCATCCGGCCGCCTGAAAGTCTTCAACGCGCAGTTCCTCGGCATCTACGGGATCGCGCCCGAAACGCTCGGGGCGGGTCCGACCCACGCCGAAGTCAAGGCGATGGCCGGGCTCGTGGATCAGTTCGGCCAGGGCCGCGGCGTCCAGGGGCGCGTGACGACCGCGACCCTCGCCGACGGGCGCTGCGTGGAGATCACGGTTCAGCCCATGGCCGATGGCGGCTGGGTGGAGACGCATGAGGACGTGACGACGAGCGTGATCGCGCAGGCCCGCATCACCCACCTGGCGACCCACGACGCCCTTACCGGGCTCCCGAACCGCGCGCTGCTGGCGGAACGCTTGGCCGCCGCGTTCTCGGAACACGCTCAGGGCGGGCGGCCGGTCGCCGTGATCTGCCTCGATCTCGACGACTTCAAGGGCGTGAACGACACCCTCGGACATCCGGCGGGCGACGACCTGCTCCGGCAGGTCGGCGCTCGTCTGACGGCCCTGAGCCCGCCCGGCAGCACGGTGGCGCGCCTCGGCGGCGACGAGTTTGCCCTCGTCCTGTCGGGGTCTGACCTCGCGGACGGAGCACTGCGTCTGGCGGAGGAGGCGCTGGCTCAGCTCCGGCGCCCGTTCATCATCGCCGACCAGTTCGTGGCCGCCGACGCGAGCCTCGGGATCGCCGTGTCGTCCGCCCTGGACGCCGAGGGCGACGACCTGCTCCGCCGCGCCGACCTCGCGCTCTACGTCGCCAAGGCCGAGGGGGGCCGGCGCGTGCGCGCCTTCGAGCCTGAGATGGAGGAGCGTCAGCATCAGCGGCGCTGGTTGGAGCGCGAGCTGCGGCTGGCGATCGACAGCGGGCAGATCGAGCTGCACTACCAGCCATTGTTCGAGCTCGCGACCAACACGGTGACGGGCTTCGAGGCTCTCGCCCGCTGGCACCATCCGGAGCGGGGGATGATCTCCCCGGGCGAGTTCATCCCGGTCGCCGAGGCCACCGGACTCATCGATGCGCTCGGTGTGTACGTCCTCAAGACTGCCTGCGCCGCCGCGATGCAGTGGCCCGGTACTCTGCGCGTCGCCGTCAACATCTCGCCAGCACAGTTCCGGGAAGGCAACCTCGATCAGCTCGTCGAGGAGGTCCTGCGGACCACCCAGTTGCCGAGCCAGCGCCTCGAACTCGAGATCACGGAATCGGTGATCCTGAACCAGGATCAGGCCACCCACGACATGCTGACGCGCCTGCGCCGCCTGGGCGTTCGCTTCTCGATGGATGATTTCGGCACCGGCTATTCGTCCCTCAGCTCGCTGAACAGCTTCCGCTTCGACAAGATCAAGCTCGACCAGTCTTTCGTACGGAACCTGATGGAGCGCGACGAAGCCGCCGCGATCGTCCACGTGGTGGCGGAACTCGGCCGCAGCCTGAAGATCACCACCACGGCCGAGGGCGTCGAGACGGCGGAGCAACTCGCGCGGTTGCGGGCGAGCGGGTTCTCCGAGGTACAAGGCTATCTCCTGAGCCGGCCGATCCCTGCCGCCGGAGTCGCCGCTTTCATCCTCGCGCAGAACAACCTCAGCGCCGCCGCCTGATCTGCGGCACCGGGACGGCCGCGGCGACCGGCACCCGCAGCATCGCCCACCCGCGGCGTAACAGGCAGGCCGAGCAGCCTCGTCGCGCGCCCGGGGGTCAAGGGCGGCACCGACCGCCGGACGGGCATCGTCCGCATCCCGGGTTGAATCGGCGTCCGGGTATCCCGGTTCGGCGCCGGGCGCGCGGAAATTTCGTTGCTGATCAGACACAATCCGTCCCCGGATCGCCCGGATCCACACGGATTCATTTCCGGCAGCCGAATACTCTGTTACGAAGACTGCAATTCACCGACCGGACGGCTAACAGCCGCGTCCTTACAATCAACGGCATTGACGAAAACAATGTTCGCACTGAGCTTGTTGAGCCTCGTCCTGGGCATCGCCCTGACATGCTCGGTGGATGTCTGGCCGAATCGGATGGCCCTGGTGGAAACCATCGGCGGGCTTTTCCTTGTCCTGGGCCTCGGGCTCATCGGCTTCTGTCTTCCGGTCTTCCGCTGAGACCGTCGCTCGCAGGTCGACGCATCCGAGGGTGATCGGCGCAAAGCCGTCGCGGAGACTCGGACGGTCGACCTTTGCCGGAGGCGGCTCCGGCGTCGCGCAACCCAAATCCAAGGTCGCCCACCGCCAGTGCGGGGCTGCGATCCGCCGGCGCAGCGCCGAAATCCGCACGATCATCCCCCGGCCGAAGCCGGAGCGGCCTCATTTGCGGGCGTCACACAGCGCCTTGCGGTGGTGCGGAGAAACATCGTCATCGTTCGATCGGGAAGAAGCAACGCGGACGCCGCCCTACGCGGCAGGCAGTCCCGTGGGATTAGGAGCGCTCACGCGCCGCATGGATCTGAAACCGTGTGAGACCGGGCGCGGTAGGGAGGCGACGCGCCCTCAATCCGTCGGGCCTTCCGGAAGGCCCGCCATGCGGGCGCCGTCGGCGATGCGCCGATATTCCTGAAGAAAGGTCGGATCCTGGGAATAGTCTGCGCTGATCATCGTCTGCAGATTGTAACCGGGCATCAGTCGCAGGACGTTCTCGATCGCTTTGCGAGCGTCTTCCTTGTGGCCGAGCCAAGCGTGCGCAGCAGCGAGATCGAGGTAGGCGAAGAAGTACGGCGCGCGCGCGACGGACTTGTCGCACCACCGGATTGCGTCCTCCCACTGCGCCAAATGCGTGTGTGCGTGGCAGATATAGTATTCCCAAGCGTTCAGCAGCGGATCCCTCGGGCTCAGTCGGATGGCGCGCTCGACATGGTCGAACGTCTCCCCCGCCTTGCCGGCCCAGAGTTTCATGATGCCGGCCAGGGCATGCGCGATCGCCATGTTGGGATCGTACTCGATGGCCGTCGCGATCTCCCTCTGCCCGGCCTCGAATTCCTTCGTGGCGCGGAGCACCTCGGCTTTCACGTAGTGGGCCATCGGGTTCTGTGACGACGCCTCGAGTCCCTCGTCGGCCAGCTTGGTCGCCAAACGTCGGTCACCCGCGATGTCCTTGCTCACCTTGGTGTTGACGGCTTGTGCGATGGCCCTGGCCAGACCGATCTTCGCCTGCGGATTGTTCGGGTCGAGTTTGAGGCTTTGCTCGAATCTCGTCCTGGCTTCCGACGTGTTGGCGGGCGAACGAGGCCGGTTGAGCGCCGCCCACCCCAGCATGCTCAGGTCGGCGGCGTTCGGATCGCTGGCCCGCTCCCGCAGGATCCGCAGGCCTTCCGCCTGGCTCAGTTGGACATCGAGCGAGCGCGCGAGGCGGGCGACGAATTCGGCCTGTATCTGTCCGAGGCGGCTTCGCTCACCCTCGAAGCGGTCGGCCCAGACATGCGCGCCCGTCTCGGTGGAGATCAGCTGCGCGTTGAGGACGATGTGATTGTCGGTCCGCCGGACGCTGCCCTCCAGCACGTAGCGCACACCGAGGTCGCGGCCGACCTGCTTCACGTCGACGGCCTTGCCCTTGTAGGTGAAGGCCGTGTTGCGCGCGATGACGAAGCTGCCGACCAAGTGCGACAGGTCGGTGGTCAGGTCCTCCGTCAACCCGTCGGCGAAGAAGTCCTGCTCGGGATCCTGGCTCAGGTTTGCGAACGGCAGAACCACGAGCGACAGCGGCGGCAGCGGCTTGGGCGGCAGGCCGTTCTGCACGGCCAGCGTGGTGTCGGCCCGCGGCCCCTGGCCTGCACCCAGCCACCAGGCCAGCCCCCCGACCGCTCCGGCGGCCGCCACGGCGACGAGCAGCGCCGCGCCAGCGATGCGGCGAGCCGGCCGGGTGCGGGCGGGTGGCGCCGCGGCCAAGCCGGATCGGGCCGTCCCGGGCCCCGCACCGGGGCGGTCATCGACGTCCCCGTCCTCGTCGTCCGTGTCGTCGTCCGGCGGGACGAGCGCCTGGACGGCGGCGGCGGAGAGCGCGAACACGCCCACGGGCCGGGCGATGTTCTTCAGGTCGAGCTTGCCCCGATCCTCGAACCGGTAGGGCAGCCGGTCACGCACTTGGTCGTGGACCGAGCGCGAGACGCACACGCCGCCCGGTTCGGCCAGCGGCTCGAGGCGCGCGGCCACGTTGACGCCGTCGCCGAACAGGTCGCCGTCGGGCTGGGCGACCACGTCGCCGACGTTGATGCCGCATCGCAGCCGGAAACGCCGCTCCTCCGGCAGGCCCGGCTCGCGTGCGGCCATCGCCCGCTGGATGTGCACCGCGCAGGTGACGGCGCGCAGCGGGCTGGGGAACTCGACCAGCAGGCCGTCGCCCATGGCCTTGACGATGCGGCCCCTTGCGGCCTGGATGGCCGGGTCGGTGACCTCGCGGCGCAGCGCCTTCAAGCGCCGGATCGTGCCGGCCTCGTCGGCGCCCATCAGCCGGCTGTACCCGACGATATCGGCCACCAGGATCGCCGCCAGTCGCCTACTCATCGCCGTGTGGCCTCACACGCATCCCACCCGGGCGCACGCAAAGCGGGCACGACCCGTGACAGCGATGGTCATAGCATCAAGGCGACCGCGTCAAGCAGACCCCGGCACGTCACGACTGATCTTCACCGCAGCCACACGGGTCAGCGCTGCCCCGAAAACAGCACTGGTGCGCTCCAGGCATCCTGCCTCAGGATCAGGATCACCATAGAGGCCCGGAGACCCGTCATTCGCCGCGCAGATCTTGATCGTCTTGCTTCCCGGCCACCGTATTTTGTTTTTATACCTCAACGCAATGAAAGATGGCGCCTTCATAATGACATTGCAGTTTATGTTGTACGTCGGCAGGAATTATATTTAAAACGACTTGGTGACACGAAATGGATGTTTGCCTGTGATTAGGCGTGGAATAAGGACCCCGTTTTCGGGGTGATCGGCGTCCAAACGGGACCCCCAGGACAAGTCATCCACACTGCCTTCCGGCTCGAACGGGAGGCTTGCGCGGGATGTTGGTCGTGGAGACGGTCGCAAA